>DASCNB010000052.1:0-9236 GCA_036011265.1 Nitrospinota bacterium
AAATATAGAAATTGCCGATGTCAAGAAAAATGAAAACCTTATATTGCTTAAGGGAGCTGTTCCCGGATGTAATGGCGGGGTTTTAATAATTAAAAAAATGGTGGAATAGCATGGAATTAGCCATAGTTGATACTAAAAATAAAAAGGTCGGCAGCTTAGAAGTTAGTGAAGACGTCTTTGGTGCGGACATTAATGAGCACATCCTTCATGAGGTTGTTGTCATGCAACTCGCGAATAAAAGGAGAGGCACGGCTTCCACTAAAATAAGGGATGAGGTCAGGGGTGGTGGTAAAAAACCATGGAAGCAAAAAGGAACGGGTAGAGCAAGAGCCGGATCTTCAAGATCACCTATTTGGCGGGGAGGAGGAGTCAGCTTTGGTCCAAAACCGAGAGATTATTCCTATAAGGTTCCCAAAAAAGTTCGGAAAATAGCTTTAAAATCCGCGCTTTCTTATAAGGTAAAAAATAATGACATTGTTGTGTTGGATAAATTTGAATCGCAATTCTCAAAAACAAAAGAGGTCGCTCTTTTGCTCAAGGATTTAAAAATTCTTAACAAAGCATTATTTCTAATAGAACAGGAAAATAAAAACCTGCAGCTTGCGGCAAGGAATTTACCTAATGCTCGTGTTTTAAATCTGGCTGGTCTTAATGTTTATGATTTACTGTACAGTTCCAAACTGATTTTAACTCAGAGTACTATTTCTAAAATTGAAGAAAGATTACAATAATGAAAGATATTTATCGAGTTATTATCAAACCGTTAATAACTGAAAAAAGCAGTGACCAGCAGGCTAATCATAATAAGTATACTTTTCAAACAAATTTAAATGCGAACAAGCATGAGATTAAAGCTGCTGTAGAAGAGCTCTTTAAAGTTAAAGTATTGAATGTAAGAACCTGTGTTTATCATGGTAAGAAAACCAGGGTGGGTCGGAATTCCGGTTTTAAGCCTGAATGGAAAAAAGCAATCGTTACGGTAAAAGAAGGAGACAGCATCCAGTTGTTTGAAGGAGTCTAATTATGGGTATTCGAAAAATTAAACCTACTTCTCCCGGTTCTCGTTTTAAAACGGTTTCCACATTTGAAGAACTGACTACGAATAGACCGGAAAAATCTCTCTTAAAACCTCTAAAAGAGAAGGCAGGCCGTAACAATTTGGGAAGAGTTACGGTTAGATTCCGTGGAGGAGGGCATAAAAAAAGGTATCGCGTTATTGATTTTAAAAGGGATAAAGATGATGTTTCAGCAAAAGTGGCGACTATAGAATATGATCCTAACCGGTCAAGCCGCATTGCGTTGCTCAATTATGTGGATGGAGAAAAAAGGTACATTGTTGCAGCGGAGAGCGTTAAAGTCGGGGACATGCTAAAGTCAGGCAGTGACGCAGAGATCAAACCCGGGAATTCACTTCCTTTAAAAGATATCCCTGTTGGAACTATAATTCATAACATTGAATTGAAAACAGGAAAAGGCGCTCAATTGGTTAGAAGTGCTGGTGCATGGGCTCAGATTATGGCCCGGGAAGGCAAATATTGTCATGTAAAATTAACTTCCGGTGAAGTTAGAAAGATTTTTTCTCAATGCAAAGCTACGGTAGGTAAGGTTGGAAACGAGGAACATGAGATTATAAAAACAGGAAAAGCAGGCAGAAATCGGTGGTTGGGAAAACGTCCGCATGTTCGGGGTGTGGCAATGAATCCAGTGGACCATCCGATGGGTGGAGGAGAAGGAAAATCATCCGGCGGAAGACATCCGGTATCGCCCTGGGGAACGCTTGCCAAAGGTTATAAAACTCGTAAGAAAAGAAATGTTAGCAGTAAATTTATCGTTACAAAACGGAAGAAAAAATAATATCTTCAACAGCGAGTGTGCTGAAAGCTGGTCTCTCGCAACTTAAAGCTAATTGTTAAAGGAGTTTGCATGGCACGATCAATAAAAAAAGGACCTTACATTGAATCAAGCCTGGGGAAAAAAATAGAAGATATGAACAGTAGAAATGAAAACAAGATTATCAAAACATGGTCCAGGCGATCTACCATCGCTCCGGATTTCATAGGACATACCCTTGCAGTTCATAATGGGAAAAAATTTATTCCGGTTTACATTACTGAAAACATGGTGGGTCATAAGTTAGGAGAGTTTTCTCCAACAAGGATATTCAGGGCACACAGCGGCCGTACTAAAAAGACGACCGCGGTATCATAGGTTTTTTTATAAGAGAATAAAATATGGAAGCAAAAGCTACATTAAAATTTGTCAGGACCTCACCCCGCAAAGCGCGGCTGGTAGCAAATCTTATCAGGCAAAAAAACATAGGCAAGGCGCTAAATATATTGCATTTTACCAATAAACTAGCGGCTAGAATTATAGAGAAATTGCTCAAGTCAGCCATTGCAAACGCTCAGGAAAATCAAAAAGTAGACGATGTTGATTCCCTTATTATTAGTACCATAATCGTAAATGAGGGACCTACCTGGAAAAGAAATATGCCCAGGGCAAGGGGGATGGCGGATTCCATTTTTAAAAGAACCAGTCATATTTCTGTAGTTTTAAAAGAAAAGGGAGATTAAATATATTGACCAACAGTATGGAGGGAAAATAATTGGGTCAGAAAGTCCATCCGATCAGTTTTAGAATTGGCATTACTCGTTCCTGGTTATCACAATGGTATGCCAAAAAAGACTACGTAAAACTTTTGCATGAAGACCTGGAAATTAGAAATTTTTTAAAAAAGAAACTTTATCATGCCGGGGTTTCAAAAATAGAAATTGAAAGAGCTGCACAAAAAATTTCAATAAATGTATTCTCCGCGAGACCGGGAATAATTATTGGGAAAAGAGGATTTGAAATTGATCGTTTAAAGGTAAATCTTCAGAAATGGGTCGATAGCAAACAGTTATCTTTAAATATTAAAGAAGTGCGAAAAACTGAAATTGATGCTCAGCTGGTGGCGGAAAACATCGCTCTTCAGCTGGAAAGACGTGTAGCTTTTCGTCGTGCAATGAAAAAAAGCGTTACAACCGCTTTACGTTTTGGCGCAAAGGGAATACGGATTAACTGTGCTGGCCGCCTGGGCGGAGCGGAAATCGCGAGAACCGAGTGGTATCGCCAGGGAAGAGTGCCGTTGCATACATTAAGGGCGAATATAGATTATGGTTTTGCGGAATCCCGAACAACATATGGAATAATAGGAGTAAAAGTCTGGATCTTTCACGGAGAGATTATTCCTGAAAAGAAAGAACCCGCTAAAAACAAAATAGAAGTCAATCCGGAGCCGTAATCATGTTAATGCCAAAAAAAGTTAAGTACCGCAAGCGCCAGAAAGGGCGAATGAGAGGACTGGCTTTTAGAGGGTCTTCTCTTAATTTCGGCTCCTACGGTCTTATGGCTCTGGATCCAGGCTGGATTACAAATCGGCAGATTGAAGCGGCTCGTATCGCCATGACAAGACATATTAAAAGAGGCGGCAAAGTTTGGCTTCGGATATTCCCGGATAAACCAGTTTCAAAAAAGCCGGCAGAAACTCGTATGGGGAAAGGAAAAGGGGCTCCTGAATTCTGGGTGGCTGTTGTAAAGCCCGGGAGAATTCTTTATGAAATGGAAGGGGTTTCTTCAGATATTGCCAAAGAAGCTATGCGTTTGGCCGCTCAAAAATTGCCAATTCATACTAAATTTATAACCAAGGACTAATCCTATACCATTATGAAAGCGACAGAACTTAGAAATTTTTCGGTAGAAGAACTTATTGAAAAAAAGAAAGATTTTAGGAGCGAGCTCTTCAATTTAAAAATTCAGATGGCAACCGGGAAAATTGAAAATCCCAGCCGCTTGAAAATCTTGAGAAGAGATGTTGCTCGCGTAAAAACTATTATTAAAGAAAAAAAGGCGGAGAAAACAGTTGAACAAAGTTAAAAGAAAAAATGTCTTAATCGGAGACGTTATCAGCGACAAGATGGATAAAACTGTTGTTGTTAAAGTTTCGCGCATGGTGAGGCATCCGGTATTTAATAAAATGATTCGCCGGGCCAAAAAATATAAAGCGCATGATCATAAAAATGAATGTCAAATTGGAGATAAAGTTAGGATTGTTGAATCGAGGCCCATAAGTAAAGATAAAAGATGGAGGTTGCTGGAAATCATGTCAAAGGGGGCTGAGGCTTAATAATGATACAATTAAGAACCAATTTAGTTATAGCAGATAATTCCGGCGCCAGAAAAGGACAATGCATTAAAATACTGGGTGGTTCCGGAAGAAGATATGCGACTATTGGTGATATCGTTGTTATAGCAATAAAAGAAGCTGCGACAAACAGCAATGTAAAAAAAGGAGAAATTAAAAAGGCAGTTGTCGTAAGAACGAAAAAAGCTGTTGGTCGTCCAAACGGATCTTATATTAAATTCGATGACAATGCTGCTGTGCTTGTTGATGCTCAAAAAGAACCTGTTGGAACAAGAATCTTCGGCCCCGTTGCGAGAGAGTTAAGAGCAAGACGGTTTATGAAAATAGTTTCTCTGGCGCCGGGAGTTTTGTAGCGTTTTTATCCGTGTATTATGTCAAATTTAAAATTTAAAAAAGAAGATCTGGTTAAGGTAATTTCCGGGAAAGAACGGGGTAAAAAAGGAAAGGTGCTAGTGGTCTTTCCAGAGGAAAACCAACTGATTGTTGAAAGATTGAACATGATAAAAAGACACACGAAAGCAAACCCACAAACCGGCAAGGGCGGCATCGTGGAAAAAGAAGCAAGATTTCACGGTTCAAATGTCATGGTTATTTGTGTGAAATGTGATCGCGCGGTCCGTGTTGGGAAAAAAAAGTTGGAAGATGGGAAAAACGTTCGGATTTGTAAAAAATGTGGCGAAATTTTAGATAAAAGTTAATTTATGGCAAGATTAATAAAGTTTTATCAGGAAAAAGTTGTTCCGCAACTGCGAAAAGATTTTAATTACAAAAATATAAACCAGGTGCCAAGGTTTAAGAAAATTGTCTTAAACATAGGGTTGGGTGAAGCTACACAAAACGCAAAGATTATTGATTCTGCATTGGAACAGCTGAAAATAATCGCAGGTCAAAAACCCGTGATCACGAAAGCAAAAAAATCTATTTCTAATTTCAAATTGAAAGAAGGATCTCCTATCGGGGTGTCAGTCATTTTAAGACGAAAAAGAATGTATGAATTTTATGATCGGCTGGTTAATGTTGCGCTGCCTCGTGTTAGAGATTTTAGAGGTGTTTCGGAAAAGGGCTTTGACGGAAGGGGAAATTATACTATGGGCATTAAAGAGCAACTGATATTTCCTGAGATACATTACGATATGATAGAAAAAATTCTTGGAATGAATATCACTATAGTTACAGACGCAAAATCAAATGAGGAAGGAAAAAGCCTTTTGAAGTTAATGGGTATGCCTTTTAGGATTAAAAAACAAGATGGCTAAAAAATCATTAGTTGCTAAAGCACGAAGAAAACAAAAATTTGCAGTCAGGGAGTACAACAGATGCCTCCTTTGCGGCCGACCAAGAGCTTTTATAAGAAAATTTTCAATGTGCCGAATTTGTTTCAGGACTTTAGCGTCAAAAGGGGAAATCCCGGGAGTAATTAAAGCAAGCTGGTAGCCAACCAATTAACAATAATCAGTTCTTTTTTATCAATTGTTAATTGCTAAATGCTAATTCTTAATAAAAAAAGGAATAATTATGTCTATGACCGACCCTATTGCTGATATGCTTACTCGTATCAGAAATGCTTTGATGGCCAAGCATGACAAAGTAGATATCCCTGTGTCAAAAGTTAAAATCGACATAGCTATACTATTGAAAGAAGAGGGGTACATTAAAAACTACAAATTGATAAAAAGCAAAAAACATGGAATTATCCGTGTTTATTTGAAATATGATATTGATAACAATAATATCATTCAAGGGATACAAAGAATTAGCAAACCCGGAAATCGGATATATGTATCAAAAAACAAAATTCCTAAAGTTTTAAATGGGTTGGGAATTGCGTTGATTTCAACATCCCGGGGACTGTTATCAGATAGAGTTTGCAGGCAGGAAGGAATAGGTGGCGAAGTAATCGGGCATGTTTGGTAATCTGCTTTGGTTCTGGTTTTTTGTTGCGGATTACCGGTTAAACTAAACCTCATTATTTCAATTGTAAAGCGGAGCCAAGTTAACTTATTTAGAGTAACGTTATTATGTCTAGAATCGGGAAAATTCCAATACAAATACCACAGGGAGTAGATGTGGGAATCAAGAAGAATGAAATTAAGGTTAAAGGACCTAAAGGGGAACTGGTTTGGGAAGCTCATCCAAATATAAAAGTGAAAATAATGGATGGAGTTGTTGTAATTTCCCGTCCAAATGATTCAAAGCTGAATAAATCGCTCCATGGACTTACACGGTCCTTAATAAATAATATGGTAACCGGGGTTACAAAAAGTTATAAAAAAACTTTACAAATTCAGGGAGTTGGATATAGATCCATGCTTAATGGTAAGAATTTGACTCTTCACCTCGGATTCTCAAAGCCGGTGGAGTATCCTGCCCCTAAAGGAATAGAGTTTGAGGTAACAAAAAAAAACGAAATCATTGTAAAAGGGATAAATAAAGAAAAAGTAGGTCAGGTAGCGGCTGAAATTAGAGGTTTAAAACCACCTGAGCCGTATAAGGGAAAAGGAATCAGGTATGAGAATGAGACTGTTATCAGGAAGGCAGGTAAATCTGCGGTTGGTGCAAAGCAATAAAGGTTATCTTTTATTATGAAAAATAAAAAACTACAGAGCAGATTAAATAGAAAGCGGAGAATCAGGAGAAAAATATTTGGTACCGCGGAAGTGCCTCGTCTTACTGTTTTTAGAAGTCTGACACATATGTATGCTCAAATTATTAATGATAATGAAGGAGTCACTTTAATAGCCAGCTCTACAGTAGAAAAAGAAGTTAAAAAAAGAATAAAAAAAACAGGAACTTGTGATACGGCAAAGATTATTGGAGAAGATATAGGCGAAAAGGCATTGCAAAAGGGTATAAAAAAAGTGGTGTTTGATCGTAATGGATTTATTTATAACGGTCGGATCAAAGCTTTAGCCGTAGGAGCAAGGGAAAAAGGCCTTCAATTTTAATAACTATTGTGAGAAAAAGTAGAAAATAATTATGAACGTAGCTCAATTTGATAAAAAAGAATTAGCCGAAAAAGTCATTTATATTAATCGTGTCTCTAAGGTTGTCAAAGGCGGAAAACGGTTTAGTTTTTCTGCTTTAGTGGTAGTTGGTGATAAAGCAGGCCGTGTTGGAGTTGGGCTTGGCAAAGCAAATGAAGTTCCAGAAGCCATAAGAAAAGGAATAGAAAAAGCAAAAAAAGAGATGATAACTGTCCCCCTGGTGGGGAGTACTATTCCGTATCAAGTCATGGGACACTTTGGAGCTGGAAGAGTTTTATTAAAACCAGCATCCAAAGGTACCGGTGTCATTGCGGGAGGCGCGGTAAAAGCGATTTTAGAAGCAACAGGGATTAGAGATATTTTAACAAAATCTTTAAGATCCAAAAATCCTCATAATGTTGTTAATGCCACAATGGCAGGGTTGAGGAGTTTAAGATCACCAAAGTCCATAGCGGAACAAAGAGATATAGATTTAAATGAAATTTATCATGAAAGAAAATAATGAAACTCTCTGAACTCAAGCCTGCGGCAGGATCACGGAAAAAAACAAAAAGGATAGGAAGGGGTGTTGGATCCGGCCACGGGAAAACCAGTTGTCGAGGACATAAGGGACAAGGTTCCCGTTCCGGTGGAGGTGTTCCTACATGGTTTGAAGGGGGCCAGATGCCCATTCAGAGAAGATTGCCCAAGAGGGGTTTTACCAATATTTTTAGAATAAATTACAACATTTTAAATCTGAAGGATTTGAACAAAATAGAAAGCAACGATCCAATTACACTTGAGTTATTGTGTGAAAAAAAAATATTGAAAAGAAAGCAGCCGATAAAAATTTTAGGGGAAGGGGAGTTGACAAAACCAGTGATCGTACATGCTAAGAAATTCAGCAAATCCGCAATGAAAAAAATTGAAGAAGCTGGAGGAAAAGCTGTAGTGGTTTAAACTTGTCATTTGTCAATGGTCAATAGCCATTGGGAGAAAACATCATTTGTTAATAATTAATGACCAGTGACTGATAACTAATGACTAATTTATGAGCGAAGCCGGTTTTCAGAATGTATTCAAAATCCCGGAGTTAAAGAAGAGAATTCTTTTTACGCTGGCTATGCTGGCTGTTTACCGTATAGGAGCGCATATTCCCACTCCGGGAATAAACGGAGCAGCTCTGGCGGAATTTTTTGCAAGGACCCAGGGAACAATTCTTGGTTTTTTTGATATGTTCTCCGGAGGCGCGTTAAGCAGGCTGACCATTTTTGCGTTAGGCATAATGCCTTACATCAGTGCTTCCATTATTTTGCAGCTCTTAACGATTGTTTGGCCGTATCTGGAAAAGCTAAAAAAAGAAGGAGAACAGGGACAAAAAAAAATTACTCAATATACCCGTTACGGGACAGTACTTTTAAGCGTTGTTCAAAGTACCGGCATCAGCATCGGTTTGGAAGCTATGAGAAGTCCTACCGGAGCACTAATTGTTCCTGAACCCGGTTTATCCTTTCGTTTGATGACGATTTTAACTTTAACCGCTGGAACTTCGTTTATTATGTGGTTGGGAGAACAAATTTCTGAAAGAGGAATAGGAAACGGAATATCCCTGATTATTTTTGCTGGAATTGTTGCCGGAACCCCTGCAGCCATTATCAATTCATTTCGATTATTGGGAACCGGTGAATTGCAGCCCTTTGTGATGATTCTTTTATTAATATTTATGATTTTTATTGTGGGAGTAATTGTCTTTTTTGAAAGTGGACAAAGGAAAATACCAATTCAATATGCAAAGAGAATTGTAGGAAGAAAAATGTATGGGGGACAAAGTACACATTTGCCTCTTAAGATAAATACATCTGGTGTTATACCTCCAATATTTGCTTCTTCCATTATAATGTTTCCCGCTACCATAGCCCAATTTATCGATCATCCGTGGATGGCCACTATCTCAGCGAACTTAACTCCCGCAACATTATTTTATAGTCTTGTCTTTATCGGAGCAGTATTTTTCTTTTGTTATTTTTACACGGCAATTATTTTTAATCCCGTGGATGTGGCAGATAATATGAAAAAGCATGGCGGTTTTG
>DASCNB010000053.1:0-37815 GCA_036011265.1 Nitrospinota bacterium
GGGTTGCGTCCTCACTTGACCAATCTCTTTCCCCTGAAATAAATCCTTTCAGTTTTCCTTCATCGTCTATTAAATAGGATGTGGGCAAACCATTAATGAAATATTTCTTTCTGACTGTCTGCTCCTGATCGAGCAAAACAGGAAACGTCATTCCATTCATTTTTACAAAAGATTCCACACCTTTTATATTTCCCCGGTCGATCGAGACGGCAAGAATTTCAAACTTTTTGTCCTTAAAAGTATTGTAAAACTTTTCCATCGTTGGTATTTCTTTAATACATGGTTTACACCATGTTGCCCAGAAATGAAGAAGGACAGTTTT
This sequence comes from Nitrospinota bacterium, assembly GCA_036011265.1. GTDB lineage: Bacteria > Nitrospinota > Nitrospinia > CAJXCL01 > CAJXCL01 > CAJXCL01. The sequence goes on from DASCNB010000053.1 coordinate 323, forward strand.
TCCTTTTAAATCTTCAAGATTAATCTCATCTCCATGCAGCCTTTTGAGAGTAAAAGCAGGAGCTGGTTTAACTATTTTTGGTTTAACGATTCTAAATGACTCATAGAGGTTTTCCTCTGCGGAAACATTAAAACTGCTAAAAATCAGAAATAAAAATAATATTTGACTAACTGTTTTTTTCATATTTTTTTCCTCGTTACAGGTTTACAATCTGTAATTGCTCCCCAAAAGAATTTACAATCTATAAAAGTCGCCGAATGGGGATTACAATTCCCATTAATATTGTGTTACGGAAAATCCGTAACAACTAAAATCCGTTACCAGCAACCAACAACCGGTAGCTTGGCAACAGCACAATTTATCTCGCATGTTTCTGTAAATAACCCAAAATCATCTTTTTATCTTCCTGAGACAAAGAAGTACTTTTTTTCTCCATGTGTTCTTCCATTAATTTGACAAAATGCACCCATTCGTGGAATCGATGTCTTTTTGGATGAGGTAAACTGTGGCATCCGGTACACTTTTCAGTGTATAGCATGGCTTCGGAAGAATCCGGATCAGGTATCTTTGTTATTCCGGCACATCCGATTAATATTAAAAGAATTACAAACCAATAAATATTCTTTTTCATTATAAATATCTCCTGTAAATTGTCTGCAAGGACAAACAAGCTTGTCCGAGACACCCAAAAAAAATCAGTGTAATTAGTGAAATCTGCGGTTCCAGACTATCTATGCAGTTAATCATTCCCTAAAACCCAAGTTCCGCCGGAGCTTTTGTGCCGACATACCTGCGGCTTTTCTTTGTTGGTATTTCAATATAAAAACTTAATTGAACCCGATAATCATCCTTTAACTGAGGGCCGTTTAAATCCTGGTAAATGGGGGCCTGGAAATTAAGTTCCAAAACCTGCAATGGGAAGGGCTGAAACTGGACCCCGGCAGTAAAGTTTAATTTATGCCCTCCGTAATTGTCCGGATCAAAAAGAGGGCTTTGAAATCCACTGGCAGGACTAAAACTCACATGTCCATCTCCGTTGTTTTTTTGATCGTCAGGCTCATCACTATATTTCCCGAGCCATTGACCGTTTAACTGGAGATGAAAAACCGTATTATAAAAAGCCTGGTACATACCATATAAGTCATATTTGAACTCCTGTCCTTTATGGTATCCCTGACTGTTATCGTACCATCGTCCGGTGTAAGCTGCATTTGCTCCATACCAGAACGGGCTGCGGGATCCTTGATATGTCAGGCCTAAAACAGGATCAACAGTACCGGAACCTAACTGCATTCCAAAAGGCTGCAAGCGTCCGTTGTTTGCTGTCACCGGATGGTTTTTCAATTTTTTGGAAATAGAACCTGTGGGCAAACTTGCACCGAACATCATGGAAAGCTGCCGGGTAGGGGCAAGATTGTCATCTTTATATAATCTGTATTTACCCATTACCATGGTATCGGCCAACCCATCGGTTTCCATTGTAAATCCATCCTTGCCGGTCATCGTTTTCATCATGGGACTGAACTCCATTGGCATATCCTTATTGCTATACATAAACATCACCATACCGGCAAAATCATCAGCGAAAGAGTATGCTGTTGATACATTGGTCATCCACATATCCATTGATTTTGGCACGGCCATAAATTTTCCCATAGCAGGCATTCCTAAGAGATCACTCCTGCTCTGGTTTGAAGTTCCGTTCCTCAATCCGTCCATCCTCATGAAAGCTTCACTGACTTTTAATCTGAACTCATTGGTTTCGGGAATCCCGCCTCCAGGAATATTTAATGGCATATTCCCCCCGCAATGGGCACAGCAAAGCCCAATATACGCATTGGCCAAACTAGTACTAAAAGTGAGAAAAATCGTGCACATTAAATAGATTAAAGTTTGATTTTTTATAAATATTTTCATAAATAATATTACCTCACGAAGTAATGAAAGATTTAAATTGGAAGCAGATGGACCTGGAGCTATCTTCAGTTGCAATCAATAATTAAAGATACTGCACAAAAACTTTACTAAGAAAATAGGGTTTTACAAGTTTTTGGTACAGTTGAACAGAGATTTTATGCGCAGTGTTCATTAAGAACACCTCGCGCAGGTCTATGCTTTTCCGCGCAAATCTACGTCCCAATTTTTTAAGAATATGATGTGAAAAAAAGAAAGTTTAAGAAAGGAGTTCTGGAGGCTTATCCGGAGGGTCGAAATGACCTTGTGAACAATCTTTAAATTCAGAGCAGGTAAAAATAGAACAAGGTACAATTAATGCCATATCCGGTATGGTAGATACGGCGAATTTATAGTGCAAATGAAGAACTGTTGTTTCAGTACCTAAAGGGCGACTCATGTCATCAATTGATATAAAACATTCTTTTTTCTCTTTGGAAGCGTGCTTCATTTTGTCGTCAGGAGAATGCTTCATTTTGCAAAAGGCGCCATTCATAATAGTGCCATGAACAGGACAAAAATGCTGTGGCTGGTTTGATAGTTGATCAGGCAGATTGATATCTAATTTTGTGATTAAAATCTCAGGCGACCCGTCTTTGTCATAATGCTCAATTGGAGCCGTTAACGCGAACGAAAAACCCGCTCCTGAAGAAAAAATAAATAATAAGAATGATATTACAATTTTAAAAAACATAGTATTAATCAGCTAGCAAAACTCACTTATTTATTGGGAGTTAATTTTCTTATTACATTGTTATAGGGCTCAATAAAGAAAATATTTCCCTTATTATCCACTTTTACTGCTGCGGGGAAATTTATTTCTGCTTTTAGAGCCGGCCCGCTATCACCGGAATAACCCGGTTTTCCTGTTCCTGCTATAGTAGTGATAATTCCTGTCTCTTTGTCTACAAAGCGAATACGATGGTTTCCCGCGTCAGCTATATAAATATTTCCTTTTGAGTCAACTGCCACGCCTGACGGTTCTGATAAAAGCGCTTTTTTCCTATCTCCTCCATCTCCTCCATAACCCATTTTCCCATTTCCCGCGACAACATTTATCCAGTTCTTTTCAATGTTCAGCATTTTCACACGGTTAAAAAAAGTATCAACCCAGAAAATATTTTCTTTATTATCTATAGCCAAATTTGTTGGATTCATTATAGCTGTTCTCGATGACTGTCCTGAAGCACTTTTAGATTTCAGCGATGGTTTCCCGGCAATAGATTTTATAATTCCGGTAGCGCCATCAATCCTTCTAACAGAATTATTTTGTGTATCGCTGAAAAATATATTTCCATCCTTATCCAGTGTAATTCCGGAAGGAGAATGCATACTGGCCAACGCGGCGGGACCGTTATCCCCGGAAAATGTCCTTTTACCGGTTCCTCCAATAGTTGTAATAAACCCTGTTTTAGCGGTTACTTTGCGAATTTTTTGATTATTGGTATCACAAAAATAAATATCTCCATTGTTGGCAATAAAAATGCCATTCGGAAAACCTATGCTGGCCTTGATAGCAGGCCCCCCGTCACCTCTAAATCTACGGACTCCATCACCCACAACTGTTTGAATAAATCCCGTGGCAGCATCCACTTTTCTGATACGATTATTGCTTGAATCTGTTACAAAGATATTTCCATGTTGGTCAATAGTGAAATTTCTCGGATTGTTCAAGCTTGCCTCTTTTGCAGGACCATCATCACCTGAAAAACCGGACTCTCCATTGCCAACTATTGTTGTTATATTGTACTGAACAGCTTCTGCCTTTTTTGCCAAAAACGAGGCATTAATAGCAACAAGGATAAGAACAGTAAAAATAACTCTTTGAGTATAAGATTTAATTCCAATCATTTTCCATTTCCTCTCTTTTTATTATACATAAATTTATGCCTTTATAAAACAGATGCGCGCTTATTTTACTTAAAAGATAGTATAACAGGCTCTTTAATCCGTGTATGTCTCAATAATTTTTCATTGTCCCATATAGCCAATCCAAAATAATAAACTTTTTTTAAATTATCAAACTGAACGTCATGCTCTTTATCGTCGGTAACCAATGTTCTGCTTAGTTCAATGACCCACTTTATATCGTTTTCATTATATTTCCCTTTTGCGTTTATGAAACCCCGGCTGCCTTTAGGCCGGGCCAGGACCCAGCCGGCAATTGCATCTCCTTTTTTGAATTTTGACGGATCAAATGGGGTTTCATTTCCTTTAAAAAGAAAAAGACTGCCATTTACAGCACCATTGGGCATCCACTCCGGCAGATTGTTTTTTTCGTTACGAAGATAATTCAGGTTTCCCGGTCCCAAATCATCACCTTTATGAGCGAGGTTGATCCTTTTCAACCTGTCCTTTTCTTCTTCCTTTGACATGACAGAATTGTCCAGATAATAACTATCCGCGTAACCGAGAGGATTGGTAATTCCCGACTTCCAGAGCCAGATATCGGTTTTTTCATTCGGATTATTTGTATACATCTTATCTTCCTTTTCCGGGGCATGGCAGATTTGTTTGCATCCCTTTTCACTAAAACCCTCTATGGAATCCCCAATAGGCCAGTGCATGCCAAGCATATCATTGTCCGCTTCCCAGGGTTCCTCTCCTGCCCATCTCACTTCCTGTAAAATAGACCATTTTTCACCATCAAAAACCCATTGGTCCGGTCTAATGGATTCTGTTTCATCTTCAAATTGAATAAGCAAAAAAATTTCCTGATCCGTATAAACAGACTTCATGAATACTTTCGGGCCATTGTCCGTATACGCTTTCAATTCTTTTGCATTCTTCCATTGCGAATCTGAGCCATCCCCATCGAGTTTTGGCGCTGAATCAACTTTTATTGATTCTAAATTAATCGGTTCTAAAGCATAAACTGGTGAAAAGAAAAAAGAAATAACGAGAATGTTAAAAAAAACTACCTTTAATTTTCTCATAATATATATCTCCTTTTAAAATCAAACATTTTCGATTTTTAATTGCCGATTAGTTTTTGTCACAGATTGCTAATCCATAGCCGACACATTGCTTCATTTAATCATCAACAATCATTTTTTTTTCCATCCTTTTATGCCGCGCATAAGCGCCTTTTTAAGTTCGGATGGAACAAGGATGACCCTTTTATCATTATTTAATATAGCATAATTTGACCCCATCCTGGCGGAATCATCTCCAAGAGAGAGGCTTTCTTTACCATTCTTTAATGTAATATACATTTCCATGGAAGGTGATGCAAGCCCGTATATAGAAAGGTCTGAAGGATTTTCATCAACTATCTGTAAAACATTCATTGTTGGAAGAAACATGACAATATTTTCTACCACTATGTTATTGGCAAGAGAGTTTACAGGTTCTGTTATTTCCCATTCCGGGGCATTAATTTTTTTTATATTTATCCTCCAATCGGGATATTGCACAGCGATACCTGTTACATCATCGCCTGTAAAAGAAAAGAGCTCACGTTGTTGTTTTTTTTCATCTTCTGTGCGAACTTCCCATGGGATGTAAACATAAAACAGAAAAAATCCCAGGCCGATAAACACAAAAGCCAGCAATATTGTTCTTTTAAAGCTCATAGCCTTTTTCTACGCCACCGGACAAACATACCGGAGGAAAATAATAAGGCCGGGATTGCAACAACTGTTATATAGAATAAAATATCCTCCTGTTTCGGGGTAAGCATTAATTTTGTTGCTTTCACTTCTTTAGGTCTTATTGAAATCATTTCAGTTTCCTGAGCAAGCCAGCTAAGGGTATTAAGCGCCAAATCCTTGTTTCCCGCTGAATCTAAAAACATGTTCGATACAAAATCAGAATCCCCAAAAACAACAATTTGAGTGTTCATTTCCGAAGATCCTTCCTGATGAATATTTTTGTCCTGATTTGAAGCATTCTTTAGCAAAACAGACGCCGCGGCAACTATCGGACCTTTCTGATCTTTACCTTCAATATACTCCGCCCATGTTCTATCTTCAGGGTTCAGTCTTGAAAAGGAATCTTCTCCCGTCGCAACGAATGGCTGAAAAATGAATTTAGCTTCCTGACGTTTATCAAAGGAGATAGATCTTACTTCAGGATAAAAGGTTGGTAAATGAAATTCTTCTGTAATATCATGTTTATAATAAACATCTACCACCGGAACATTTTTTCTTCCCGGGAACACCCTTGGTTTCTCATCAAAAATAACGTCATCTTTAAAACTGAACCCCCAGGAAAGGAGTATATCCTCCATCCCGCTTTTTGTTAGAGGGTCCAGCATAACAAAAAGTTTTCCCCCATTTTTTAAATATTGCGATATGGCGTTTTTCTCATCTTCTGCTAAAGACCTTTTGGGTCCCGCTACAACAAATACTGACGTTCCCGCAGGAATTGTGCCGGTTTTTAAGAGAGAAAATTGTTTTACTTCAAATCCCTGTTTTTCAATATTTCCCTTGAACAAAGAGTAACCAAATTTCTCTTCGTCTTCAACATCATGCTCGCCATGTCCTTTCAAAAAAGAGACCAGTTTCTTTTTCTCTCTGCTAAGGTTGATAATTGCGCTGGTAATATTCGGTTCAGAACTCTTTTTTATCAAAGTATTCTTGTCTTTCATCTGCATCATAACAAATTCACCGGATCCCATGCTGTGCTGATGGTCCTTCGAGCTTTTGGGAGGATGATACCCAAACCGTTCATATTCCCTTGCTTCATCAGGGTTGCGAATTGGATCGACAAATTTATAATTGACTTTATCTGAATAATACTGATAGGTCTCGATCAAGTCCTTCAGGAGAACTTTCTTAATACTGTTGCCCGGAATTAGAGCTGTAATAAGAACAGGCTCTTTTAAATTTTTTAGAACGGAAATGGTCTGTGAGGAAAGAGTAAATTTATCGATGCCTGTAAAATCAATACGGAGATTGTTCCGCACGGAAATTAAATTAATGATAGCCAATATTCCTAAAAACAATAAGGTGGCAACTATACTGTTAATTCCTGATTTGGCCGCGCGTCCCGGTTTCATCTTCATTTCCACTTCCTTGATTCATAGACTTGATACGAAAGAAAAAGACCCAGTGAAGAGGCGCTCAGGTAATAAATCACATCTTTACTGTCAATAAGTCCTTTTAAAAAATTTTCAAGATGAAGAGTTACAGATAAATAAGCTAAAAAAGGTCCCATCACAGGACCGGCTGCTAAAGCTGCTGTTTTAAATAACCATAAAAACAATAACATCCCAAAGGATAAAACTGCCGCAATAATTTGATTCTCTGTTATGGCCGAAGCCAGCAATCCAAAAGAAATAAAAACAGATCCGACAAAAAAAAGACCCAAATAACTTGTAAGAAGCAATTCCATATTAATTTCAGCGTAAAAACTAATAATTAACGGCATGGATAATGTCAAAATAAGAAGAATCGAAAATATAAAGAGGGCCGCTAAATATTTAGCGATGATTATCTCTCCAATCGTTATTGGTGATGTTAGTAAGAGCTCATCTGTTTTTAGTTTCTTCTCTTCAGAAAGCAATCGCATTGTTAAAACCGGTACTATTAAGAGAAGGATAAACAACGTCCATATCAAAGTAGGAGTAAAAAGAAGGAGGTGGAGGTCAATAAAAGGGGTCCCTCCCTGTCGAAAATTATTCATCATTTCAATGCTCTTCCTGCTTATATCCCTTGCGTAAGATGCAAATATAAATCCCTGCAATAACAGAAACATAGAACCCATGACAGAGGCAATAGGCGTTACAAGGTAAATCTTCATTTCCTTCAAGAAGATTGTTTTAATATTATTCAGCATTTTCCTCCGTCACAATATTTAAGAAAACATCTTCAAGACTCATGGAGACTTTTTTAATTTCGCTCATTCCCCACTCATGAGCTACTGCTTTTTGAACAATATTTTCCTCTACATCTTTGCTGTTTTCAGCCTCAATATAAAAAGTACCTTCCTTCTCAGGATCTATTGTCACATTCAATACACCTGGAATAGAGCTGATTTCTTGTTCTACATTTTCATAGTTTTTAAAAGTAACAGAAATTTGTTCTGACTGTTTGAGTTTAGCGGAGAGATTTTCCGGAGTGTCCTCTGCAGCGATCTTACCTTCATTAATAATTATAACTCGTTGGCATAATGCCGTGGCCTCAGGCAAAATATGAGTGCTTAAGATAATCGTGCGGGTACCTGCCAAAGACTGGATCAGTTTGCGAATTTCTATGATCTGCACCGGATCAAGCCCTGAAGTTGGTTCATCTAAAATGAGGACTGATGGATCGTGTATTAATGCCTGCGCCAACCCGACCCTTTGTCTGTACCCTTTGGAAAGATTAGCAATAAGACGCTTTTGAACATCTGCTAAACCGCACTGATCTAAAGTGATATTAATGCCCGATTCTATTGCTTTTTTACTCATTCCCTTTAATCGAGCTACAAACTGCAAATATTCCAAAACAGTTAAATCCGTATAAAGTGGCGGCTGCTCGGGAAGATAGCCGATTATCTTTTTAACCTCCATATCGTCATCAAATGTATCATACGAACCAACAGTCGCTGATCCATCCGTAGCTGGGAGAAATCCTGTTAGAATTCTCATTGTGGTTGTTTTCCCCGCTCCATTCGGACCAAGAAATCCAATTATTTCGCCCTTATTTACATTGAAAGAAATAGAATCAAGCACCACTCTTTCGCCAAATTTTTTCGTAATATTACTGACTTTAATCATGATTGTTTCAATGTCATTTACGAACTGCCCGCACCCCCATGGTGATGCAATAATTTCGCGGATAGGTAAATACTCTGCCATTGCCAAAGAACATATAGCGGGCGCCCCAGGATTCGTCAGTAACAGACGACCAGTACCCATACGCACCACCAGAAGCAAACAAAGGGTCATGGTGGATTATATTCCCTTGAAAATCTCTGTTCGATTTCGATTTATCAAATAATGTTTTTAACTCTTTAATTGTTGGCAGCCGCCAATCCTTATGGCCCCCGCTACTTAAACTACTCACATAGCTATTTGAATTGTCCCAGTCAAGACATTTTCCTGAATCTGCATAGCTGTCTTCCTTTGTCCACATAAGGCCGTTATTGGAATCTGTAATAGTGCCATTTCCATGATCTACATAACGGCCATCAACGGATCGGGTCTCTTCAAGAAGGGTAATTTTTTTAGAATCCTTAGAGATAGACGCGCAACCTGCAAATAAGACAAGGCAAAACAACGCTACTGACAGTGATTGAAAAAACGATTTACAATTCTTTTTTTGAAAAACAAAAGCAAATACTCTGTAGTTCGTCATTCTGCTCCTCCTAAAATAAAATGGGTAATAAGGGTTAATCTTTTTTCTCCTACCAGTAAATCCTGTAAAAAAATTTCTATATTACCTACTTAGTAGTTAGTCATTCTGCTCCTCCTAATAAAAATGGGTAACATGGGTTAGTCTTTTTTCTCCTAATAGTAAATCCTGTAAAAAAATTTCTATATTACCTACTTATCCAATATCTTTTTTAATTCTTTCCAGATATCTTCAGGTGCAGGGGCGTCGCCATAAATATGTTTTTTAATGGTTCCTCCATTGTCTACTAAGGTTAACATATTAAGATGATTAAGGTTGCCCTGAGAATCTTTCATTATAGTTATTCCAATGTTATGTACCAGTTCCGAAACTGAATCTTCTGTTCCAACTGCAAATGTCCAATCTTGAAACTCATCCGAAAAGTTTAATCCGAATGCTTTTAACTCTTCCGGAGTGTCATTTTTAATGTCAAAACTGAGCGACAAAACACGATAATCACTTCCAAACCTGTCTCCACTTAATTTAATTGATTCAGACAAATTACTCGTAATTGTAGAGCAGGCTTCCGTACAATTCAAAAAAATGAAACTTAAAATAAATGGTTTGTCGAAGTAATTTTGCAGAGGAAATGATTTTCCTTCCTGATCTACTAACTTCACATGAGATAAGTTCCTGCCAATGCTTTCCTGGGTATGTTCCAGTGGATTGCCAAGTGCAATTAAGTCTTTTGCTTCAGTAATAATGCCATATTTTTTATTGCCTTTCTGGTTATCGGCATCATGCTCATGCTTAGAATGAGCGTAAACATAAATTTGACTAAAAATTAAAGCAAGCGGAATTATTAAAATCTGCGTAAAATACTTCATATTTTTTAATAAAATTAAAATAGTTAAATCAATAAAAGAACATTTAACAGGATGAAACGGGTTATAATAATCATGTTCATCCTGCAATCCTGCAAAGCTGAGCTTAGCTCATGTCAAAAAAAAATCAATGCGAAGCTACAGGATTTTCAACGCGAAAGCGTAGTTGCTGACCAAGGAAAGGATTTATTTCTTCTAAATAATCTGCCGCTATAAAGGCCTCATCAAATTTTTCCAAAAAGAGATAGGATAAGCCCATATTATACAATGCTCCAAAATGGTCCGGCTTTACACGTAAAGCAGCTTTAAATTCTTTGACTGCTTTTTTCAGGTAATCCTGATACTCTCTCTCATCATAACCACCACCAACATGCCCCTGCAATGCAATTCCATGTGCTTCTGATCCATAAATCACACCCAGATTGTAATGCGCCTCTATTAAATGATTATCCAACTCAATGGCCTTTTTTAGCGATTTTAGGGCGTCCTCTTTTTCAAACCTAGCGTATTCAATCATCCCCTTGTTGTAATGAGCATAGGCATTTGTATTATCCAGTTCCACCACTTTGCTAAAATATTTCAACGCTTCCAGATGATTTTCCTGAAAAAGATATATTAGGCCAATTGAATAAAGCGCCAACTGATGATCAGGTTTTTTTTTGAGAACAAACTTGAATTCCTCTAGAGCTTTCAAATACTTCTCTTTATTACCATAGATTAGCCCTAAAGTAATCCTTGAATCTATATCATCCGGATTGAGATTTACCTGATCTATAAACTTACTTAAATCACTTTCAGAAAGATCTATGTGAGATATTTCTGTTTTAACTGTATTTTTAAACAATTGTTGAATTTGACTAATTGGAACACAGAACAAATTGCCGCTAATCTTTGGTTTACTAAATTTAAGCTCAACTTCGTTTTTGGCCTCCGGCAGCGAGGCTCCAAATGCATTGCTACCAAAGAACAAAAATAAAGCCGTATAAATGTGTACAGATTTCTTGAACAGATTCAAACTATTTACCACTATTGTCCTTTATCATTTTATTAAGCTTTTCCGCTAATTCAGAATCAAGATTTTTTAAATCAGCATGAACTTTTTTAGCTAAATCAGACCAATTCATATACATATAAGAAACACCCAGATTAAAATGAGCATTCGCATGGTCTGGCTTTATTTCAATGGTCTTTTTAAACTGCTCGATCGCAAGATTGCTGTAATCCACAAACCAGCTGCTTTGAGCTTCCTCTAATTCATCGTTTAAAAATTTCATGCTGTTTTTAGCATAGATGACTCCCAAACTATAATGAACATTCGGGTCATCCGGCATTATTTCCACTATTTTTTTATATTGTTTGATAGCTTCATTGATAAAACCTTTTTCTAAATAAAGTGTTACGAGTTCATAGTGAACATTGGCATCCTCTGGTTTTAATCTCAGGACCTCTTTAAATCCCCAGATTGCCATGTCCCGATGGTTGGTTTTTTTATATAAATTGCCTAAAAAATAATAGGATTCCAGATGGTTGCTATCTAATTGAATAATTTCAGAGAATTCAGAAATTGCCTTATAAAAATCCTTTTCTTTAATGTACTCAATTCCAAGATTTCTATGAGCAACAATATTTTTAGGATTGCTTTTAATCTCTTTTAAAAGTTCTTCTACGGTCTTTTTCTTAACCTCTTTTACTTTTTTGTTTTGTTTGCCGGTTATATGGTTATTTAAAAGATTATCCGCTGAAAAGGCAGGAGAACTCGCGAGGATTACTATGAAAAAAAAAAACCTGATTATTACCATTTTATTACTAATGTAAACAGTCCTTAAACTATCCGCCTGATGCTGCTAAAATATCATCATAAATAAGTCTTAAACGGGATGTATTTTTTATAACATACCTTGTAAAAAGCTTTCCTTCAATCATATTAGCACGAATTTCCAATTCCTGTCCAATTTTAATGCGTCTTTGAAGGTTTTTTCTCTGTACATCAGGGACATAAAGAGTAAACGTCCTGCCGTCAATATTTAATACCTTTATGATTCCTTCTTTTTTATCATTTATAAGCACCATCGCCTGAATGAAAATATCTGTTTTAGTAGTCCCTGTAATTTCAGCGCTTAAATCCGAAGTAGTTTTCAAATTCGCTTTCATGAATATTTTTTCCTTGGCCGTTAACTCTTCTTTGACCACTACTGTTCCTTTCATGCCCATTAACAGACCCTGCGTGGGATCAGGTTCCAGATGAGTGCTACAATAATAAGGAAATATGCCTGTTTTTTTAAATACTTTAGAATATTTTTCATGAAGAAGTCTTCCTCTGCTACGCCAGATTTTTTTTGCCATGGGATCTCTATTATCTTTTCCATTTATCGTGTCGTGCATGTTATCGTCAAGATTTATCCACGTAACTTTATCTCCTACTTTTACGACTATGCTTCTTGGAATGTACTTGTAATTCTTCATATAAACAGTAATTTCTTCCGCTTTAGCCCCATTTGTACTCAAAAAAAGAATTCCAAATAATACAATAGTTTTAACTAACAAAATCTTCCTCATTTTTTTTCTAAACACAGTAGCACTCCTCATAAATAATCAGACAGTAAAAATGGTTTTTCTTTGTCATTTCGAGTCTGTGGAGAAATCTTAAAACTCACGGATTTAAATTTCTTTCGGAGTTTATTCTGAATCTACTGGACAACAGTTGCGTCATAAACATTTAGCAAGATTCTTCAACCGCTTCACTCACTTAGAATGACAAGAAGAGCTCGAAATATTATAAAGCGGCGAGGCGCTGCAACCGAGAGGAGCTATCGCTCCAGCGAGCTTACAGAAAAAACTTCTTTAAAAAAAATAAGATTTTACAAATAGTATAACAGGTTATTGTTCAACAACAAGCAGTTTATTTACTTTTAAAAAAAGCGCCTCCCAATTCTAAACTTAAAGAATTAGGAGGCTTAATATAAACAATTACATTAAAATTACTATTTCTTTGCCTCTTTTTGGGCTCTTTTCACATATTCCCCAACCGCAGCTTTACCGGACATTCCCTCGTTCATAAGGTGAAGAATGACATTGTCTTCATTTCCAAGAGTCCTTGGCGTCATACTCATAACGTTGCCATCTTCATCAATCTTAGAATCAATCCATACAGGTAAATCGCCCATTTTTTTTCTTCTCGCGGCTGATTTATTCCACTTTCTTTTTAGGTTTTTCCATATGTCTGGAGAGAAGGTAATTTTTCTGAATTTGTACTTATCAGACTTATTAATAACGGTCATTACCATTCCACCATCTTTAGATTCCTTAGCAGCAGCAACATAACCTCTTACAGTTTCCAGCGCATATGAAGCAGGTATAGAACTAAAGAAGAAAGCTATAGCAAAAATTACAATAATAACTTTACTATGAATTTTCACTGTAACACCTCCCTTCCATGCTTTTTGTAGAAAGCAGTATTTTTCTTACCTAACACTTCTGGTTCTCAATAGGAAAATACCCAAGCAAACACTAAGCCCTATTAAAACAGGAGCAACAAAAGGTTTTAAACTTACCAAAAAACCCAAAACATGGCTACCCGGATGATGGGCATAACTCCATGGGGCGTACAAAAACAAAAACATTGGAAGCAACAATAAAACAATAGTTTTTTTCATACTTAATCCATGAAATTCGAAAAACCTATTTAACTAAAAAGCCCTTCCGCCAACCTTCTTTTTCATACTAAAGCTTACCTTGTTATCTCCATCTTTAACTTCAATCTCTTTGGTCTGTGTTCCCTGTGATTCATGCCACAATTCAAGAGTGTATTTTCCCGGAGGAACATTATCAATTTTAAAAGCTCCATTTGCGTCTGTTTTACCAGAGACAGCATCCGTCACAACAAACCATCCCTTCATCCATTCATGAATATCGCACTGGACAGGATACTTCTCTACCACCTCAAGCGCTTCAGCTTCCAGGGTCCTCTCTTTCACCTCACCCGGCTGGGCTTTATTCAAAGATTCATTTTCCTGAGGAAGGCTATGAAAGTTATGGGTTATTCCATCATTATTGTATAATTTAACTTCCGAACCAATATAAATGACGGCAACGTGTGGTTTGAACTGGCAGGTATCCTGCGCCACTTCAACTTTACCCGGTTTGCCTTTTAAACCGACAACCGTTATTACCGCATTTTGAATACCTTTATTTTTCCCTACAATTAAATCCTCTCTGAACTTCTTTCCCCCTTTTCCGCAAACCTCAGGATCTTTGGTAATCGCTATTTTTTTAGCTCTTGAGGGCCTCCCTTTGAGTTTTACAGTTCCGGAAATAGTTGCCGCAATACCGGTTTCAACAACAACAAACGGGATTATCACAGCAATTAATACTAATAAATTTTTCTTGATACTCATTGGTTATAAGTCTCCTTCTTAATGTTTTCCACCCTCTCCATGCGCGAAGAGTTTATCACTGAATTCAAAATTACCTTTTCCTCCATCCGCTTTAACTTCAATTTCTTTCAGTATGTAAGCTGGCGTAGCGTAATGGGGCCTGTCTCTTGTTACTTCATGTACAACATAGCTCTCATGCCATGCAATGACTCTGTATTTCCCGGGTTTTACATTAGGAATGCTAAAGTTCCCATCTGCATCAGTAACTGACCAGTAACCATGGCTGAAACCTAACCTCCACCCATTCATGTGCGCATGTGAATCACACTGAATTCTAATAATTCCCTCCAGTCGCAATTTCTTTTTTCCAAATTGTGAACTGTCAACAAGCTTATTATTAAAAATTCCTTTTCCCTCTGTTTCCCAGGGGTAATCAGGTTTTTTTATCGTTTTCTCTTTGACGCTTCTTGCATGAATAAATCCATGAGGATTGTGAAGAATGTCATCCCCGTTGGTCATTTTTATTGTGGCCAGCTTGTAGAAGCCATCCACATGATTTGAAAAATTACAATTTTCCATATGGAGAGGATAGGCTTTCTCTACTTTTCCTTTCCCCGGATTATTTTCAATATAAACAACAGTGTTTTTCACACCCTTATTTTTTGCATTCACAACAAGCACCGGATCAATTTGTTCTTTACCACATTTTTCATGGTCTTTATCTACAGGAACTGGCTTTACTTTAGGAACGTCCCCTTTCCAGGTCACCTTTCCCGTAAGATTACCTGCTTGAACCTGGAATGGCATGGCCAGAAAAGTTATTACAGCAATTATCAAAATAACTACATTTTTCATTAAATCTGCCTTTCTCATCTCAAATAAGTTAAAAATTAAAATAAATAATTGATTTTTTCCTCTATACAGTAGGAACAAACAGCTTTGTAAAAATCTACAAAGATTAGATTAACGAAAAGAAAAAGTTTCTCCCGCCATGTGAGACGGGAGAAACTTTAGTGAGTTTGCTCTACACGTTTTTGCTTCTAATGCATGGTTTAAAAATTATTCACCAAAAACCAGCTTTTTAATTGCCTGGTGGGCTGGAGACATATTAGAGCCTAACATGTCATCAATTGGCCCAAGATCCATTCTCTTATACCCTGGAATAGCCAGTGGCGGCAAAACAGGCAAATATGGATTGTTCAAATATTCAACTACTGTGAGCAACCCGCCAGGATAAGCACCGTCATTCGTAGCATGAGGAACTCTATGGCAATGCCATACCCATCTTCCCGGATTGCCTGCTATAAAAAATGTATCGGTCCTACCTGCAGACTGTAACGGCCATGAATCGGCATAACTGACCGACTGAGGACAATTATCACATTCAGCGGAACGATATCCGAAAGCGCCCCCATGCATATGCATCGCATGTGTCCACCAACCAAAGTTCAGCCAACGAACTCTCACCTTGTCGCCTTCTCTTACATAGGTTATAGGCGCTTCAGGAAATGCTTTACCATTAATTCCAAAGAAATTGTAGTCAGCCAACATTCTTGGATGACCAAGTTCCAGGCCAAAAGATTCACCATCGTCAATTCTCGTGTCCCATTCATCTACTAAAAATAGATATTCCTTATCAAATGGTTTTTCAATAATTTTACCAAAAACTGCACTCTGCTCTACAGATGGACTTACATACAAAGCTCCATATAGTCCCATATCCATATGAGTTGCAGCATTTACGTGGCAATGATAAAAATGAAGACCGGCAGGTTGAGCTACAAATTCATAAACAAATGTTTCTCCAGGCTGAATGGACAACTGGGTAACATTAGGAACACCGTCCATATTTACAGGAAGCCACATGCCATGAGGATGGATTGTATGATCGATAGTCGTATTATTTTTAGTGATGATCCTGACAAGATCTCCCTCATGAGTAAAAATAGTCGGTCCGGGCACCTGTGAATTAAAGGCCCATTGAGTTACCTGGACACCATCCAAGAGCTCCCACTTGATCTGGTTGATGGTAAAGTGAACTACATTCACCTTGCCGGTTGTATTTAAAACAGTTCTCCTGGTATGTTCCAGGTTAGCCTCTATGTCACCCCATGCTTTAGTATAAACATTACCTGACAGTCCCTGCTTATTAAGATCATGCATGAACCTGTCATCTGAATTATGCTTTCTAACAACTGGGTCTTCAGCCCATGCGGAATTAAGCATTGCTAAAGAGCTTGCAAGAAACGCAACAAACATTAATAACTTCAACTTGTTCCAAATTTGTAACATTCGCCCCTCCTATAATAAAATTTAAAAAACTAGTTTTTCACGAAAACAATAAAAAAAACAAATTTAAACTTTCCAATTCTGCAGCCTTAACTAACCGAAGAAAATTGTTTATATTGTACTCATCACCTCCTTAAATTCCTTAATTTTTATTAAAAAATTCTTTTAATATAAATGAAAATCCTATAAAAAGTCAAGTTAAACAATAAAAAATCATTAGTCTATGTGCAATTGATATGCCAATGGTCTGAAATCTTTAATCCCATACTAATCAATTGGTTAAAACAGATGTCCTTTCATCATAAATTTTAACATGCGACATAAATGACATGGAAATCCAAACAATCTGTGAAGGAGGAGTATATATAAAGAGAGAATGAGGGTCAAGCAAAATCGCCGCAGGAGGCAAAAATGAAGTCTATTTTTTAGAGGAAGACGGTAAAAACTCTTTTTTTACCTGTTTTCACCCAAGGAATGAAGAGAAAAGTTTGTCAGAGACCTTTTTTATTTCCATTCAGTCAGTTATGAGTTAAGAGAACGTAATTTAAGCATAAAAAACCAGTGTTTGCTCTTTTTTATCACATCTCTATTCTTTTAAGATGTACATGCTCATACATTGTTGATATATTGAGACTAAATTTTAAGACTATCTGGTATAATTATTGCGGACAATAAATCATCTTTTACCCTTTGCATCAATTGTTTCAATTTTTCTTTTTGCATAATTAGGCATTTCTAAATATGCGTGAAACTATTAAACAATTTCTGCTTATCTTTATCCCCTCGGTATTGCTCATTTTTGGTATTTCATTGATGATTTACTTCACTGATTTTAATGCTGAGAGAAAAATCATCAAGACCAGAGAGACTCATTTAGTTAAATTAAAAAAGGAAGTAATCATACGCCATCTTCATGCGGTTGTATCTGATTTGATGTTTCTGGCGGAACAGGAAGAGCTTATAGATTCGATTGATCAAAAGAAATTGGGAAAGTACATGATCCCAAATTATCTGTCCTTTTCGCAAAAAAGAGGGCTTTACGACCAAATCCGTATTTTGACAGACACCGGTAGAGAAGTTTTGCGTGTAGATTATAATAACGGCCAGCCAGCAGTAGCCTTTGAACTCCTGCTTCAATCCAAAAAAAACAGATATTACTTTGAAAACACTTTTGCTTTGAACCGGAAAGAAGTTTATATGTCTCCCTTTGATTTAAATGTTGAGGATGGGGAGATTGAAAAACCTTTGAAACCGACGATTAGAGTTGGAACCCCTATTTTCAATGGTCAAAATCAAAAAAAAGGGGTCTTTCTTCTTAATTTTTTAAGCAGTAAAATGATTCAGAATTTTAGAGAGGGGTCAAAAAAAGCAACGGCTGAGTTAATGCTTGTTAACTCCAGTGGATTTTGGCTGAGCACTTCAAATCCAAAAGATGAATGGGGTTTTATGCTTGAAGACCGTAAGGATAAAAATTTTGAGAATATCTTTCCCGGGGCATGGATCAAAATCTCAAACTCTGAATTAGGAGATTTTTTTAATAAAAATATAGGCTTGTTTACTTATACTACAGTTTTTCCTCTTAAGGAAAGTCTCAAATCGAGCGGATTTCATCAGGACAATGGCGCAAGCTCCATTGTGGCTAATGCTTATTACTGGAAAATTGTTTCCTATGTGCCTCAGGACATTTTAAACACGAATTCGAGTAAACTTTTAATTCGCTACGTTAAAGTAAATACTTCATTGTATATGCTCCTGGCGATTGGCTCCTGGTTTCTTGCTCACGCAAGAGTAAACCAGAAACTGGAGGAAGAAGAAAAAAAGCGGTTAAGCGGGGCTGTGGAGCATGCTGTAGAAGGAGTTGTAATCACTGATTTAAAAGGAGATATTCAGTATGTTAACCCTGCTTTTCAACTTATCACCGGCTATACCAAGCAAGAAGTGATGGGCAAAAATCCCTCAATAATCAAGAGTGGAATACATGACGAAAATTTTTATAAAGAAATGTGGGCCTGTATTCTTTCAGGAAATACCTGGAAAAGTGAATATGTCAATAAGAGAAAAAATGGATCTTTATATAATGCCTATGCCTCAATATCGCCTATCAAAAACCGTAAAGGAAAAATAATTAATTTCGTCGGCGTTTCCATTGACATTACCGAAAGCAAACGCAGCCAGGAGGCAATAGCAAACAAAGTGGAAGAACTCTCGCGCTCTCACAAAATGCTGGAACAATTTGCTTCTGATGTATCCCTTAAGATTGATAGTTTTACGCAATTACTGGAAAAACAGTTTAAGAACAAGCTTGATACAGATACAAGTGGTTTTTTTAAATTCACTGTAAATGGGATTTCCGGAATTCAGGAACTTATCAGAGATCTTTTAATATTCTCACGGTTGAGTTCTTTTTCAGAATCTCTTAAACCGACTGATGTTAAAAAAGTGTTCAAAAATGTATTATCAGATATTGAAAAAATAATTAAAGACAATCGCGCTGCCGTAACTTGTGATTCCCTTCCAACAGTTATGGCCGATGAAGACCGCCTTGCAGAACTCTTTAAAAACTTAATTAGTAATGCCATAAAGTATTGCGACAAGGATACACCACGCGTTCATGTATCAGTAAAAGAAAGGGAAAAACCGTCGGCCGTGTCCGATCGAGAAACATCAATCCGTACTCAGCAAACCGATAAAGAGTGGGTTTTCTCTGTTGCTGATAATGGCATGGGAATTGACAAACAACATTATAAGCAGATATTTAAGCGTTTCAAACGATTACATGCCGAAAAAAATTATCCCGGTACGGGCGTAGGACTCGCTATTTGTAAAGAAATAGTGGAACAATTCGGGGGTAACATTTGGGTGGAGTCCAAAGTGGGGAAAGAAACGATTTTTTATTTTACTATTCCAGTTATGCAATAAACTTATATGATTTAAATTCCCTCCCGATTATAGTCTTAAGGTATATTTGAGTAACAAGAGCTATTTCTTTATCTTGAGCTTTTGGGAACCTCAGTCTATCGATTGAGCTAAAATTAATAGTTAGGGCCTTTTTCAGGTAGTTCAATGTCCCAAGCGTAATTCGCCTACCCGGTGAATTACCGTTAAGACATTTTCCGCAAATGATTCCTCCATTCTGGAAGTGAAAATTGAGATATTTGCTTTTCGGTTCATTTTTGCAGATCAAGCAGGAATCAAATTTTGGGCTATACCCGGAAAGGGCAATTGCCCTCATCTCAAAGATACGGACAAGAACTGAAATATTATCCGTGTCTTCCAGGATATCCAGAGCTCTAAAAAAGAGATGGAATAGTTCTACATTTTTCTCCGCTTCTCTTGTGAACGAATTGATTATCTCGGTAAAGTAACAGCTTGTTGTAAGCCTGACATAATCTTCCCGAAGATTATAAAACGCCCTGATAGTGTCGCAATGATTTAAAATATATAGATTTTGATGCTCTTTACCGGAATAAATTATATTCAAGCAGGTAAAAGGCTCGAAGCGTCCACCATAGCGGCTTTTAACCTTCCGGGCGCCTTTGGCAACGCATTTGACTTTACCAAAATCCCTTGTAAAAAAAGTAACAATCAGAGAAGATTCTGAAAGATTAAATCGCTGAAGAACGATGGCTTCTGTTTTAAATAGAGGCATTTATTTGTGATCCGAAAATAGTTGAACTTTTAAAAATAAAGAGTGTTTTTCGTATTACACAAAATAAATCCGGATATCGAATATCGAATTCAAGTCTTCGCTGGCATTCTTCGTAGAGCGAATATTGGACGCCTTTTACCAAAAATAAGAATCAAATCCTAAATTCTAATGTCAAAACGCTCCGATCACGTTTGTTTTGAATTTTTGAACATTTAAATTTATTTCGAATTTCGTGCTTCGAATTTTGAATTTAAAATTTGTTATACTTTCTCTTATCACCTATGCAAAGGCATTACAGAGAATATCCAAATTCCTTAAGATCACGTTTGCTGTTGCTCCATTCCTTCTTTACTTTAACATACAGGTTCAAATATATTTTTGTCCCAAGCCAGTTTTCAATATCTATTCTGGCCTTTTTACCTATCTCTTTCAACCGGCCTCCGTTTTTACCAATAATGATTCCTTTTTGAGAATCACGTTCCACATAAACAATGGCGTCAACTACCGTTACGCCCTTTTTCCCTTCCTGTATATTTTCAACCATTACCGCCAGGGAATAAGGCACCTCCTGCTGAGTCATATCTATAGCTTTTTCACGAATAAATTCTGATACAATAAATTTTTCCGAATGATTGACATCAATATCATCCGGAAAAAAATGCGGCCCTTCAGGAAGAACTTCGATAATTTTGTTTAACAAAGAATCTATATATTCTTGATGCAGGGCGGATAGGGGGATAATCTCCGACCAAAGCCCCTGCTCTTTTTTCAGCCTTGACCCTGTTTTCTGATAATAATCAATAAGCGGCAAGAGTTTCCCCTTTTTTATCAGGTCAATTTTATTAATAAGCAAAAAGACAGGGATTTTTATTTTTTTTATGGCATTAAAAATTTTTTCGTTATGGCTTTTTGAATTCTCATCGCTGTCCACCATGACTAATATAAGATCAACGGTATTGTAAGTTTGAGTAGCCGTTTGAACCATAAATTTATTCAGGTTTGATTTAGGCTTGTGGATGCCGGGTGTATCCAAAAAAATTAATTGATTACCATTAATGTTTTTAATACCTGTAATACGGTTTCTTGTGGTCTGCGGCTTGTCCGAAACAATAGCAACTTTCCTGGATAAAATAGAATTTAATAGAGTAGATTTCCCTACATTAGGCCTTCCGATAATGGATATAAAGCCTGATTTGTATTTTTTATGTGGCATGGCGTTAATTATACACTAATTATCCGGCGCGACCGCCTCGTAATCCTTGTGCGCTTCGTGGTTAAATAAATGCAATAAACAGATTGCACAGGTCATATCCAAGTACTTTGATTCATAAATACATTAACATAGAGCAAAATCATTAGATGGGATAACAGGATGAACATGATGACTTAAATTTCTTGAGGAAATCGTGAGACTGAAAAAATAAATTAGCTTCTCGATTACTTCGAGATTATTCAGGATAGACCTTTTGATTAACAGAATTAATATCCAGTGAATCCTGTCAAATGATCCTAAAAAATACGTTACCGAATTTATGAAATATCGCACTAAGGAAAGGTGTTTTTTAATAAATGAAATTGAATTTGCCGTAATGTCTGAAATGTTTACCAAAAGACAAAACTTGTTTTATAGAAAGACGTTCTATTATAGAAAAGCTCAGGGCGTCACAGTATGAAAAATCTTTATCCTTATGCAGTAAAATAATTTCCTTAGCTTTATCTTCATCCTCTTCAGATGCTCTTATAATAGTTGTTGGTATTGATTGTAACCACAAGGAAGCAATTTCCCTTCCTACTCTATTTAAAAGAAGCGCATGAGTTTCTGCTACAACAAAATTTGACGTGACAAGGGTTAGCCTTTTTCGGGGGAAATTCAAAAAGAACTCTTTAGTCTTTCTGTGATGTTTGTCTTTTTTATTGAGAGCAGCGTAAAAAGCTCCCGTATCTATAAAAACCGAGGACATTATCAACCGTCAATTGATTTAGCAACATAGTTATATTTATTTTCGCTTAAATCTTTTGAATCATCAGAAAAGATACCTAAAAGTCTAAAAAAGGGGTGTTCTTTAGTCACTTTTTTTTCTCTACATATTTTTCTAATTAGCTTTATCTCCTCCTCCGATATTTTGGAAAGAAGCGCTTTGGGCTTTCCATGATAAGTAATGACCACATTTTCCCCTGACTCCACTTTTTTAAGAATATCCGATGTTTTTGCTTTTAATTCTCTAACATTTGTGAATTTCATGTTTGCATTTTTCCTCCTAAGTATAGATGCAACTCATTTGAGTCACATTATAAATTCATTTTAACATGATGTCAATCGTTTCAGTTGGCTCAAGAGGAATCAAAGAAATCATGAAAACCGTGTTGATAGTATTGGCATGTATTATCCTGGCGTGGCTCATCCGAAGAGAGGAGAAAAGGTTTAACTCTTTATTAAAAAAGTTATTTTTACTTTGAAGTTATTTCTAAACTTCTGCCCAATTCATTTTTAGTTTCTATATGCTTCCCGCCGGTGTCTCACCCGCATGACTCTCACTGCTTTTTCCTATCATTGATTTCGTAAATAACCCTATAATCTCCAATGCGAATTCGCCAATCACTCTTTGCCCCAGTGACTTTGCGACAACCTGAGGGTCTTGGAATTTCAGATAGGGCTTTGATATGAGGAATAATGGAATTGAAGATATTTAGTGAAAAGTTTTTAAGTTCTCGTTCCGTCTTTGCTTCAAGGTAAACCTCATACACGCAGGTGATGCTCCTGAAGAAAGTCATCCAACTTTCTAAATTTAAGGGGTTTCTTTCTCTGCTTCTCAAGCGTCTTTAAATCTTCCAAATCCTCCAGATGTTCCAACATGTCCTGGTATTCCTTAATATCAAGTATAACCGCTGTTGGTTTGCCCCCCCGGATAATGACTTCCGGGATTTTTCTTTTGGTTTTATTTTTCATGAGTTTACCTGATTACAAAAGCCTCGCAATAGTACGTTATAAATAAAAAAACCCTTTAAAATTTAAATATCAAGTAATATATAATTCTTTATAGATAAATCTTCTTTTCTCATAGCTCATTTTGCGCCTTCAATAAATAATTTCCCCGCTGCGTCTCTGCGGTTAAAAAATCTTTTTTGGATACAGCTCCACCGTGCAGAGTCCCTGGTGGCTAAAAAAATCAAAAAAAAGGCGGAATCCCGAAATACCGGGACTCCGCCTGTGAAAAAAAAACGCTCAACTAAAATTTTACATTGAAATTTAGCTGGTACCTATCTCTTGAAGTAACACCGTCTCCCCATGCGTTATCGGCGCCATCCGATTCATGAAGGTATATTCTGAAATCAGTGGAAACACCTTTGGCAAATCTATAATCTAATTGAATACGATGTCCATCAAAACCTACAGGACCAACAGCGGAACCACTTGGAAAGTTATCCTGTGAAAGCGGAATTCCTGCATAAGCTGGCGCTGCATTTTCCTCGACATCATAGTAATAGTACCTGACACCCCATTGATCTACATTAACTCTTCCCTGGATAACATAGCCATTGTCATTATCATCCGATGTTCCAGCAATGTCAGCATCACTTAGATGATAGTCACCGCCTACAAGCCATTTAACATCATTAAACTTTCCTTTAACCTGGCCGCTGATCATATAAAAAGCCACTTCTGAACTTGTAAGACCTTGAGTAGTAGGGGTAGCATTACTATCATCGCCATCAATTGTATGCAAACCGGTACCGGCTAAAACTACACCTAGGTCTTGAACATTGCCTTTCCAGGCCACCTGCCATGCCGCTGCCGCATCATTATCAAACATACTATCTTGCCAGCCATTATTGAGAAGATAGTAATAAGCACCAGCTATTGTTACACTTCCAGCGTCTCCGAGAGAGGCTGTGTACGCTGCAGCATAACCTTCCGGCGAGATATCTGTATCCCAGAATTGCTCTGTCTGCTGCCAGAGAGGATACGCCTGCTTACCAACGATTAAAGCACCGCTTTCCAAAAACTTCAACACTACGAAAGCCCGGTCTAAATTAAGAATCTTACCATTAGGATTGATAGTAGGAGTAGCAACCGAGCCAAGGGCAGTGTCAAAGTTAGTATGTGGGGAATTCAAAGAACTACCGGTTGTGAACCGAATTCCAAAGGACAGAGCATCAATAGCCGTTTGATAATTTGCTCCGAATCTCGCTCTGATCCTAGGTCGCTCTCTACTGTCTTCGCTTGAGACGCCATCTCCATCAGTGTCTGTTCCCGGAGATCTCTTATCATATTCTAACCTTATCCTAACATCACCGAACAGCTTGAGATTATCACCAACCTCAACGTCGGCAGAAGAATCAATCGGCGTACCAGTTAACGCAAGTGCCGCCACGACAAAACCTGTCAATAATTTTTTAAACATTTATCCTCCTCTTCAATATATTTTAATTTAAATATCTACTCTATCAAAAAAAACTCTAAACCTTTCTACTCCCTCCCCTCCTTTCTTTACAATTTTTTTTATCCAAAAGCTGGATTTATGTCAGGTTAATAGCCTATAAAATATATCTAACTACTCATGAATGTCAAGAAAAAAATTAAAAAATAATGAAACCCATAGACTATTGACTTAGCTGCCCTAAACATCTATCATTTACCATGAAGTCCATAGATATGAGGTAATTCTGTTTGATAAAAAAATATTGGCTAATTTCAACGCAACAAAGTTTGAATTAAGTGCAGAATTGGACAAAGTACAACGATTCATGAAAAATAAACCGAAGATTATTTTTTTGACCACACTCCTGCTCTCCCTTTTAACGGCACAAGTGTCTTTTGCTCAAGACCAGGAACTCCAGTCCGGCATTGAAAGAATTGTGAGCCGGATAGATTCCCTTTTCCCTTCAGTAGAGGGTTACGTTGTTTCGGTGGAAGGCGATGAACTACTGCTCGACCTGAAGCAGGGGGAACCGATAAAACCAGGCGATAAACTAAACCTCATCCGCTATGGGGATGAGGTTATCCATCCGGTTACCAAAGAGAAACTGGGACACAAGGAAAGAGCGCTGGGGGAAGTAGAAGTGATCAGGGTCGATAAAAATTATTCCCGGGCCAGGGTGGTAAACCATAATGTAAAAGCCAAAGAGGGCGATGCTATTCGCAGCCCATTCAAGAATCTCTCTTTTCTGATCGCACCCATCAAAGACAAAACTAATAAGAAGATAGACCATAGCCGTCTGGTCCTGAATCTTAAAAAAAAATTGAAAGCCCGTCCTGGTTTCTACGTGCCCGGGTTCAACCTGGAAGTGTGGTTGCTGGAATCCGGTCTGGACATCAAAAAGCTGACACAACTAAAAAACCTCAACCGGCTTAAGAAAAAAGTTAAAGCGGATTACATCCTGATTCCATCAACCCGGTCGGTCAAAGGAAAAATAGTACTAAGTTATCAGCTTGTCTCTGCCAAAGACGGTTCAATAAAAAACCAGGCACAGGTCTTATTCAAGCAGATGCCCCTTTTGCCAAGGACTGCGAAAAGTTTAAGAGAACAAAAGTTGCAAACCGATTTTGCGCCTCGTAAAAGAAAAGTGGAATTTGCGGCCAGGCAGGAATTTCCGTTTGAGATCGTGGACTTCGATATCGGAGACGTTAATGGTGATGGGATAAAAGAGTATGTGATCATCGACCACTACCGGGTAATGTTCTTCAAGTTCGAAGACAACAGGTTCAAACGGATAACCCAGGTAAAAACAAAGAAAGACCTGAACCGGTTTATTTCCGTGGATGTGGGTGATATCAACGGCAATGGCCGTGACGAAATTTTTGTAACCAACAAATCAGGAGACCGTCTCAGTTCATTTGTGTTGGAGAGGAACCCCAAACAAAAACAGTTTAAAAAAATATGGGACCACGTTAATCTTTATTTTCGGATCATCCACCCTTTTGATACCAGACCAAAGCTCCTGGCACAACGCCCCGGGTTACGCAATCCCTTTGAGAAAGGAATCAAAACCATCCAGTACCGTAACAACCGCTATATCGAAGGAAAAGAATTCAAGGTTCCTTCCATTCATGGGATGCAATTCATCCTTTATGGACTGAATAAGACGAAATTTAACACCAAAAAGAAGAACTTAATATTGCTTGACAAAGATTATTTTTTGCGTGTATACTCCCCCAACGGCCGATTGCTGGTAAAATCGGATGAATATTACGGTCACGACCCAAGGGTGATAGACACCGGGGTAAAAGAAGAGCTTGGAGGAGTTATCCGGGAAGGCGAACCGGTCAATTTTAAAGGAAGGTTGCAGTTAGTTAAAAACGGCCACAACAATTTTCTTCTCCTCCCAAAAAATTACAGGCTAGGGGGAAAACTTCTATCTAACATGGTGATTGTTAACAGCAGTAGCTTGGTAATTTTGGAGATAACCGAAGAAGGTTTTGAAAAAATTGTTGAGACTAAAAAGCAGAAAGGATTTATGGCAGCCTACCAGGTCCGGGATTATCCTAAAACGAATGAAAAGAAAATCCATGCTGCCACGGTACAGGAAGGTGGTTTAACGGGAAAAACAAGAAGCACAATGTTCACCTACAATTGGTATAGATGATCTTAAACTTTTCGTTTCTTCGCTTAAACTCATATTTTCACAAACTATTGCATAGAAGAAGCCTTAAATTTTTAGCTTCGAAAAGGGGGTGATAAATTATTATCAACCATTAGTGGTTTGTGAAAACAAGAGGAAAGATTTTTTTAAATTTTTATTTGCTTTACTTTGAGAGGAGGTAAACATGAAAAGAAGTTTAGTAGCTATATTTGCAATGTTAAGTGGAGTGCTTTTACTTGGGACCACTATTGCAGAAGCAGCGGACATAAAGTTTGGTGGCCAACTGCGCCCCCGTTACGAAGTCAGGGAGCAAAACGATTTCGATAGTAGGTCCGACCTTGATATGTTTGTCGATACAAGAATTAGATTGAATGTGAATGTAGATATTAATGATTCTACCAGCGCTTTTATTCAGATGCAAGCGATTGGCCGTTATGGAGATGTTTCTGCAGTGTCACCATTCTCGCCGGGGGGTACTGCCAGGGGCGGAGCCGCAGCAAGTGATGGTATTAACGATGTGGGTCTTCATCAGGCATATTTTACTTTAAAGAATTTCTTTGACATTCCAGTTGACCTGAGAGTCGGCCGTCAGGAAATTGCATTGGACGGACATCGCCTGATTGGAAGCACCGGCTGGACACCGGGTGCGCAAGCTCATGATGGTATTGTTCTTTCCCATGCACAAGAGAATATGACTTTAGTGTATGCTTTTGGCAAAACTTTAGAATCCGCCACAACACAGGCCGCTCCCGATGACGATACTGATATAAATGCTCATGTTTTGTGGGGAAACTTTGGCCACTTTAAAGACATTCTTGGTGGTCCCCTCTCCGTTTATTTTATTGCTCTTGATGATAACAGTAACAATGTCGCTGATACTAAAGTTACCGGAACCGGTGTTTATACAAACGGTGCTGAAGTGGATGACAATATCTACACTGTTGGTTTCCGTCAGGCCGGCCATCTGGACCAATTGTGGGGCATTGATTATCGCGGTGAATTTTATTATCAATTCGGAGACGCGGAAGGCGATGCGGGTACTGGCGCGGGCGCGGGTACTGACCGTCGTGCTCAAATGTTCGGTTTGCGTGTGGGCAAAAAATTTACTAATGTTGCCTGGACACCGTCCGCTACCATCTGGTACGACCACCTTTCCGGTACCGATGACAGTGATCTTGCAGGTGGTGATCATAGAGCCTTTCATACGCTTTTTGACACCGGGCATAAGTATTACGGGTTCATGGATCTGTTTCTATCGGGTGCCGGCGCCGGAACCTCTGGTTTGGGTCTGCGTGACCTGGCAGCTAAGTTCTCTGCTAAGCCACCCGTGGATGGTTTGACCCTTAAGGCGGACATCCATTTTTTCTGGACCGATGTTAATCTTAAGGACAACCCCACGCAAAGAGCTGCCAATGGTGTAACTGCGGGTTCTGCGGCAGATGATAATTCTCTCGGTCAAGAGCTCGACTTAACTGCAGTATATAAATACAACCCCAACACTACTATCGTTGTAGGTTATTCTCACTTCTTTGCGGATGATCTTTTTTACGCTGTAAACGGCGCTGCTTCCAATCCGGTGGGTAGCACCAATAACGACGATGCTAATTGGGCATACGTTATGTTCAACGTTGTATTCTAAGTTAATTAGTTTTCCTGAAATCCCCTTGTCAGGTGGTTGATTTTTTACTATCGGCAAGGGGATTTTTTTTGTGCTCTTCGTCTGCTTCGTGGCTATAAACGGTTTTTAATATGAAACAAATTTTATTATACGGCATATTCTTTTTCTCAGGCATGAGCAGCCTAATTGCTGAGATTACCTGGAACAGGATGCTTGTGTTGATTATCGGCAATACGGTAATGGCGACGAGCTTTCTTCTTGTTGCTTTTATGGGAGGATTGGCGTTTGGGAGCTATTGGGGAAGCCGGCATTTCAGCCATCTGCCACGCAGTTCGAAAGCAAGTGGCACATCTTCTCTCTTGCCCTACTGTATCCTGGAATTATGCATAGGCATTTATGTCGTTTCCTCCCCTGTATTTTTTCATCCTGTCTCAAATCTTTTTTCAAATATAGCGCCTTTAATTTCAAATTCCACTGCATTGTATATTGCTCGTTTCTCTGTTGCTTTCGGATGTCTTTTTTTCCCTGCCTTTATGATGGGGGCCACATTTCCAGCTATTGTGGCAGGTTCCGCATTAAAGGATTCTCAGAACCGCGTGTCACGTACGGGTTATTTATACGCTATAAATACTTTGGGCGCCGCAGCTGGATGCCTGGGCTCGGGATATTTGCTTCTGCCTAAAATAGGCGTTCAGCTTACTCTTGTTGTCGCTTTTTTCATTAATATAATTGCCGCTACAGGGGCTTTTGTTTTGCACATCCTTCAAAAGAAAGAAAAGAAAAATTTAAAAACAGGCTATCAACAATCTGAAATGACTGAAAGCGATCAGCGATTGGCGATCAGCAATCAGCAATCAGAGAGTTCCTCATTTCTTCACCTGGTTTGCATAGCTACTTTCATTATCGGCTTTATAGCTCTTGCCTACGAAGTTCTGTTGACACGACTGGTGATACTGTTTTTCGGCAACCAGCTCATTGTTTTCACACTGGTACTGACCGCTTTTCTTTTGGGGACCGGTATCAGCGCGTTTATTGGCACTATAATCCATCGCTATATTAAAAATACCAGTCTGCTGTTCGGTGTAATTATTATTGCAGTGGGAGTATTTATAGTTGTCCCCCCTTTTCTTTTTATCAGTCTGTCCACTTCTGAAAAAACATGGTTAATATTGAACCGGGCCTTTCTCGTGGGTCTGATAATGCTTGTTCCTATTTTCTTTATCGGTGGTCTCTTGCCTCTCGCTATTAGAATTTTTGAAAATCAGGGACCAGGGGTCAGGGGTCAGGGGCCAGAAGGCAAACTTGAAAACGGACAAACAAGTTTGTCCAGGCCACCTATTGCTTACACTGCGGGAAAGTTATACGC
Organism: Nitrospinota bacterium; assembly: GCA_036011265.1. GTDB lineage: Bacteria > Nitrospinota > Nitrospinia > CAJXCL01 > CAJXCL01 > CAJXCL01. Next base: position 30,296 of record DASCNB010000053.1, read on the forward strand.
GTTGAACACATTCGGCGGGATGTTAGGCGCCGGAATAACCAATTATTTTTTAGTACCGATTATCGGTACACAGGGGACATTGACCTTTTTTTCTATAATATGTCTTGCCATAGGCTTAGCGGTTTTCATCTCTCCGTTATTCCCTCTTAAGAAGGGGAAAACAAGGGGGGTGTTCCTGCGCTTGACTTTTGCGGTAATCACTGTTTTCGCTTTGTCTGCTTTTGTTATTACTCTCCCTCACAAGCTGGGAGAACTATACACTTCCAAGCTTGCAAGGGTCAGCGGGGGAGATATTGAGCCGGACCTCAAACTGCACCATGAAGGGAGAGTCGCGACAATCACTATTATTGATTTCCCCTGGCTGGGGTTCCGCGATATGTTTCTCAACGGAGTTGAGGAGGCTTCCACCCGGTTCAGCCATGTTCAGCTTTTTAAACTATTAGGTCTTTTGCCTGTACTTGTCCATGAATCCGACTCACCAAAAGAAGCACTAATGATTGCTTTTGGTGCTGGCATTGCCGCCGGAGCTGCTTTAGACTCCAACCAGGTTTCCTCCCTGGATGTGGTGGACCTCAACCCGGACATAAAAAAAATCAATGATTTATTTAAAGAAGTAAACGGAGATGTATTCCAGGATTCGCGATTTAACTTTATTTCGGAAGATGGAAGAAACTATTTATTGATGAACCCGAAAAAATATTCGGTCATTATGTCCGACTCTACCCATCCCAGGGCATATGACAGTTGGATTTTGTACACAAAGGAATTTTATGAGGAGATTAAGGACCACCTCCTGCCCGGTGGAATTTTCGCCCAGTGGATACCTCTCAGCGATTTTTCTTTAGAGATGTATAAAATTATGCTGAACACCTTTAAAAGTGTTTTTCCAAACGTTACTCTATGGAACATCTATGGGACAGATCAGGCCTTTCTCCTTGCTACACCCTCCCCTTTCAGCCTCAATATGGCCCGGCTTCAAGATCAACTTAACAATGTTTCGGAATCACTTTTGTTGAAAAAATATCAGATGGATAAAGCAGTTGATTTTGCCGGTTTTTTTGTGATGGACAAAAAAACAATCGAAAAATTTATTGAAGATGAGAAGAGGGTCAATACGGACAACCTCCCTTATAACCAGAAATACTCTTTGAAAAAAAATTCTCCTTTACGAACAAAAAGCTTTGATCAATACCAGGCAAACATTCGCCCCTACTTAAAAAAGGCATCGGAAGAGGATTTAGCAACTATTTTTAAACGACAGACAGTGGCAAGAAACATGTACCGGTATTTTTTCTTCTCCGATCAGGCAGCGCTTAACGGGGCGTTAGATATTAGACCAATAGACGGCAATGTCTTGCATTACAAAAATTTAGAACGGCAAATGGCAAAGATGGCATCGGAAAAATTACGGTTGGAGGAAAATTCGCTAAGAGAAAATATTAAGCTGCTTCAAAAGAAAATTGAAGAAACTCCAACACGGGGCAAAAATTATAGTCAGTTAGCAAAAATTTATCTTGACCTGGGTTTAATTGATAATGCGGAAACGCTTTTAAGAAAGGCTTTAAAATATTCTCCGAAATCCGCAAAGGCGCATGAACTTATGGGTCTGGCGCAGGCAAATAAGCGAAACTGGCAAGAAGCGGAATCTATGTTTAAATACGCCCTCATGAAAGATCCCGAAGATAATTATATCCTGGATAATCTTATCAGAATTTTCGCGGAGCAAAATCAGCATCAGAAAGCAGTGAATCTTTTGTTGAAAAAGATAAACAAAAAGAAAAAAACAGAACTGGAAAAACTAGGTTCATACCAGGATGACATGAGTATCGCCGGTTCTTATTTTTCTCTGAAGGACTATAAAAACACTGAAAAATTTCTTTTAAGCGCTTTAAATAAGTACCCGGGCAATACAGTGGCTTTATTTTACCTGGCGAATGTCTACAGACAAACGAATCGAATGGAAGAGTCTATAGAGCAACTGGACCGTATTCTTGAAATCAACCCTTACAATAACCAGGCAACGCGGCTATTGAAAGAATTTTAGGATTTAAAAACAAAAGAAAAAAGTTAGACAGGGTCATAGGATAAGCTGGACTTTTTCTCAAACTGTTTCAGGCTGTCCGAAAATGACTAACAACGGAAAAAAATATTTATCCATGACCTCCCCTTAATCCCCTCCTTGGCAAGGAGGGGACGTGCTAAGCCTTGAGATACAAGGCGAAGTGCAGGGGTGGTGTGAGCTTGTAAAATTTTAGTTCTCGGACACTCTGAGCAGGAGCGGAAAGTTGCCGCAAGCAGAAGGATACTGCCCAATTGCCTGACAAAACGAGCTTGGACTTAACTTTGAAGTGATTTTCAAACGGTTTCAAGGTGTCCGAAAACTGTCATTCCGGACTTGATCCGGAATCTATGACTAACGAAATTATTTGATTTTTATTAGATTTTGATTCGCCCCGCTTAGCGTGGCTTCACAGGCACCCATAGACGAGCGCCTGTGAAGACTTGAATTCGCAGAAACACGCGGACAATACTCTTCTGCGTTTACCCCGTTAGAAAGTTGTTGGAGCATGTTTACTCTGATAAAACCTAGATTGATTATCTAACGGGGTTCATCCGCATCCCAAAATTAGTTTTTTATGCAGAAAAAGGCACGATACTGAACAGCAGTTACTTTACTTGACTCGGAAGGACACAATCCTCCTGATCCCCCACTGCACCCAGCTACTCCCCATATCGAACCACATTGACAACAAAAAATTAATTTTTAATACAAAGATACATTGTTAAAGTTCCTCCCGTAGTGTGGGCATCTACTGGTGTATTCATTTTAGATGATCCAGAAGGGCAACCAAGTGACCCCGTACATGTGGCTCCACCCCATAGATTAATACAAACATCTTCACCGTCATATTGGAATCCTCCGGCAACAATAGAACCTGATCCCATTCCTCCTGCTTCCCCTGGAGGTCCCTGCGGTCCTGTAGCACCTGTGGCACCTGTAGCCCCTGTGGGGCCTGCCGGGCCCTCCGGACCTGCTATAGCCTCTTCTATAGTCAGGAGTCCCGTCGAAATTCCCTGAGAGTTGCTGACCGCAATAGCATGATTTCCTGGCAGGACATCGGGAGGTAAATCTACGACAACTTGGACCATATTACCTCCCAATAACGAGATCGACAGAACATTGAGCGGTTGTTCTCCAAGAATGACTGTAGGATCACTATCTGCAAACCCATCGTCATCTTGATCTATCGCCAGATCATAACCATTGATGTCCAGTTCATTATCACCCGCATTATCGACTACCTGTGCAAAAGTAATTGCAACACCATCGTTGGAGTCATCGCCTCCATCAGCGCCTGCCGGACCAGCATCACCCTGAATTCCCTGTGCACCCTGTTGTCCTGTCGCGCCATCAGCGCCTGCCGGACCTGCAACTCCCTGTGGACCTGCCGGACCCTGCGGTCCCATTGCCCCTGCAAAACCCTGCGGACCTTGTGGACCTGCCGCTCCCTGAGGGCCCTGTTCGCCTTGTGGTCCTGCTGCTCCATCTGCGCCATCAATACCGTCTAAGCCGGCTGTACCTTGAGGACCTACTGCACCATCAATGCCATCCAAGCCGGCTATACCTTGAGGACCTTCTGGCCCTTCAGCGCCATCCAGCCCAGCTATACCCTGCGGACCTTGTTCACCTTGTAGCCCCTGCTCACCTTGAAGACCTTGCGGTCCTGCTGCACCTACAGCACCATCAGCTCCTGCTGGTCCTACTGGACCTGCAACACCTTGCGGACCTGCTGCGCCATCGGCGCCATCAGCGCCTGCTATACCTTGCTCACCTTGAGGACCTACAGCACCGTCAGCTCCTGCTGGTCCTGCCGGACCTGCTACACCTTGTGGTCCTGCTGCACCGTCAGCGCCTGCTATACCTTGCTCACCTTGAAGACCTTGTGGTCCTACTGCTCCCGCTACACCCTGTGGACCTACCGCACCGTCAGCTCCTGCAACACCTTGCGGACCTGCTGCGCCATCAGCACCTACCGGACCTGCAACACCTTGTGGTCCTGCTGCACCTACAGCACCGTCAGCACCTACTGCACCATCTGCTCCTGCCGGACCTACTGCGCCATCAGCTCCTGCTGGTCCAGCTACACCTTGAATTCCCTGTTCACCTTGAAGACCTTGTGGGCCTAGGGCACCATCAGCACCTACCGGACCCGCCGGACCCTGAGGTCCGGGATCACCCTGGTCACCTTTTGTAGGAATGGAGGGATCTAAATCCTGCAGCTGAATGGTCCCGTCTTTAATCTTGGCGGAAGTGATCGCGTTTCTTTTAATCTTGTTTCTCCCTACGGATCCCCGGGCCAGTTTCGGAGTCGTGACCGCGCGGTTAAACAAATCATTGGTATCTACCGTTGCCGCGAAAGCGGTGCTTGTGAAGGTGGGACCTTCCACAATCACAGCGCTGGACAGGTGAGCAAATAGCAACAAGAATGCAAGCCAGAAAATTTGAAATGATCGTCTTAAATGATTTTGGAAACATGATTTGGTTTTTAAACACACGTAATTTGCATTGGCCATTGAGCTTCTTCTCCTTAAAGTTTATGATTTAACGACGGTATACTAATTCAGGCATGTCTGAGTGAAGAAAATTCATTTTAGGTATATCTGGATTAAAAAAATTCCCCCAAAGGATGCTATGGTCCCATGTCTATTTGATGTCAATCTCTAGATAGGGAAATCAAAATTGAAGTCAAAGTATAGACATCTCTCGTGCAAGCGAAGGAGATACCTTAATAAAAAAAATAGCTGTGATAAACTGAGAAAAGACCAATATTCCTTTACTCATTTCTTCACCTCCTCTCTTTTATGATATAAATTAAATACGGTATCAATTTCTGGTATTATTAATTATAATATTCATATTTTTTATAATAGCAATTAGTGATAATCACAAATAGCGAAAGAAATACCATAGGGTCATTATGAATGTCAAGAGCAAACTAAGGGTGTCCTTTTCCTTTAAAGGAATGATATGAGGATTGCCGGTTCTTTTTTTCTCTGAAGGATTATAAAAACACTGAAAAATTCCTTTTAAGCGCTTTAGATAAGTACCCGGGCAATACAGTGGCTTTATTTTACCTGGCGCATGTCTACAGGGAGACGAACCGGATGGAAGAGGCAATGGAGCAACTGGACCGTATTCTTGAAATAAACCCTTTCAATAGCCAGGCAGCGCGGCTATTGAAAAAATTTAGCATTACAGGATTAATCGGATATTTTACTTTTTTTGGAGTGCATCCCTGTTGTGATGCAGTATGTAATGCTGCAGACAATATACCCCAAAATAACCTCCTTATCCTGTAATGCTGTCCAAAAAAATCCCTGAAAAAACTTTATTCTTTACTATTCTTAAAATGATAGTATAATTAAATTTAATCGGACATATAATTTAGGAATTTTTTCTTGAAGGTTATTGCGGTCATACCGGCCCGGTACAGTTCCTCGCGGTTTGATGGGAAGGCACTGGCTAATATTCACGGTAAACCAATGATAGAATGGGTTTACCGGCAAACGGTAAAGTCTCTCCTGGTAAACAAAACAATCGTTGCAACTGATGACGAACGCATTTTTCAGGTTGTAACAAAATTCGGCGGGGATGCAGTAATGACCTCCGCTGACAATAAAACAGGAACCGATCGAATCGCCGAGTCTGTAAAAAATATTGAAACTGACCTGGTAGTTAATGTTCAGGGAGATGAGCCCCTGATTACTCCTGAAGTGATAGACAGCGTTGTTCAACCCTTGCTGGACGACTCTAAATTACCAATGGCAACTGCGGCTTGTAAAATTAAAAACCAGCAGGAACTTGATAATCCTAATATTGTAAAAGTAACTATGGATAATCAAGATTATGCCCTTTACTTTTCCCGTTCGAGAATTCCCTATCAAGGCAAGCATCAAGAAAATTCATTTCTTTTTTATAAGCATCTTGGCATTTACTCTTACAGAAAAAATTTTTTACTTCATTTTTCCGGCCTCCCTCAGAGCATCCTTGAAAAAACAGAAAAGCTGGAGCAACTCAGGGCGCTGGAAAATGGACATAAAATAAAAGTAGTCAAAACAAAATATGACGGTATAGGTGTTGACACAGAAGAAGATTTGGAAAAGGTAATTCAACAGATAGCTCGTGTAGATGAATGATTAAATTAACAACTTATAGCATCTTGTTTTCATATTAATTTTTTTGTTAAAACCAAAAACTATAGAGAGATTAAAAAGTAAATTTTTATGAAAAAAATTAATACCAAATATGTTTTTGTTACCGGTGGAGTTTTGTCTTCTTTAGGTAAGGGGATTGCCGCTTCTTCTATTAGCGCTCTCCTTGAGGCTAGTGGTCTAACGGTTACTCTTCAAAAGTTTGATCCTTATATTAACGTCGATCCCGGAACAATGAACCCCATACAGCACGGAGAGGTCTTTGTAACGGATGACGGCGCTGAAACAGACCTTGACTTAGGGCATTATGAGCGGTTCATTTCAACACGGATGACCAGAAAAAATAACTCCACTACCGGGAAAATATACCATTCAGTCATTACAAAAGAACGAAAAGGAGATTACCTGGGTGGGACAGTACAGGTTATCCCCCATATTACCAACGAAATTAAAAGTGAATTTCTGGCATTGAGTAACAATTATGATGTTATTATTTGTGAAATCGGAGGCACAGTCGGAGATATTGAGAGCTTGCCTTTTCTCGAAGCTATGAGGCAATTTCGCTATGATATCGGAAAAGATAATGTCATTTATATTCATTTAACCCTGGTTCCATACATTAAAACATCAGACGAGCTGAAGACCAAGCCAACGCAACATTCGGTCAGGGAACTGAGAGAGATAGGTATTCAGCCCGATATTCTTCTCTGCCGTACTGAAAAACCTATTCCGATTGCTTTAAAAGAGAAGATTTCTCTTTTTTGCGACGTGAAAAAAGAAGCGGTCATTACCGCAAGAGACGTCGGGACAATTTATGAAGTCCCTCTTGCGCTTCATGAAGAAGGGTTGGATGGAATAATTATAGATCTTTTAAACTTAAAAATCTCAAACAAAAAACCTGATCTTTCAAAATGGAAAAATATAATTAAAAAGATAAAACATCCTGCATCTAAAACAACTATAGCTATCGTTGGAAAATATATTAATTTACAGGATTCTTATAAAAGCCTCCATGAAGCGCTTGTACATGGCGGAATAGCAAACAACACCCGTGTATTAATCAACTGGGTTGATTCTGAAAAAATCGAGAAAGAGGGTCCTGAAAGATTTTTAAATAGTGTAGATGGCATCCTGGTGCCGGGAGGTTTTGGTGAACGGGGTATTGAAGGAAAAATAAAGGCGGTTACATACGCGCGGGAAAATAAAATTCCATTTTTAGGAATTTGCCTGGGAATGCAATGCTCTGTAATTGAATATGCTCGAAATGTCGCGGGTCTTACAAAAGCAAACAGTTCAGAGATAGACCC
>DASCNB010000054.1:0-40550 GCA_036011265.1 Nitrospinota bacterium
AAAGTTTTAAAGGAAAAAGAATTAAAAAAAATTACTCAAACTTAGAAAAACTATTCCACGTATTCTCAATTTTTCCGCTTCCTGACCATTCAAATAAACCGGACTTAAGTTTTTTAGTTCCATTTAAGATCGAATATTCACCACTAAAAAAACCACAGCTTTCATCCCAGCGTTCAATTTTTAACGTTCCCTGCTCTAAATTGTCGTCTACATTTTTATCATTCGCCATTAACAAAAAGCGTTCCAAATAACCCAAACTTATTTTATAACAATCGGATTCCGATGGAACAGAAATTACCCCCCCTAATTCACTGAGAAATTTCCTGACGTCGTTTCTCTTTTCATATTGCTTTCTTAAAGAAGATGTTTTATCCAAAACATTTTTTATTATGCCCATAATCTCACCCCTCTCTTTTTTATAGAAAAATCAGTTCCATTTTCATTTTTAACTTAAAACAATAAAAAGTCAAGACTTTGACATTTCTTATAAGTTTGACTTTTGTTTTTTTTTTTCTTAATCTTTTTTTACGGAAAAAGAATAAAGTTTTGTTCTGGACAATTTAAAAACAAGAAAAGGGGGCATCATTGGAAAAAAAGAATAATGAGTTTAATGAATTGCTTAATATAATGAAAAAACTTAGAGACAAGAACGGATGCCCATGGGACAGGGAACAAACCAGGGACTCTATAAAGCCATATTTAATTGAAGAGGTATACGAGCTCTTAGAAGCTATTGAAGAAAAAAATCCGGATAAAATAAAAGAGGAATTAGGAGACTTACTCTTTCAAATAATATTTCATGCTGAACTTGCGAAAGAACAAAATGAATTCGATGTTTTTGATGTTTGTCTCAACGTAAAAGAGAAAATGATCAGGCGTCACCCGCATGTCTTCGGAAAGACTAAAGTTTCTTGCTCGAAGGAGGTTCTTGAACGGTGGGAAGAAATTAAGCGAAAGGAGCCAAAAAATGCTGATAGAAAATCAGCTCTGGATGGAATTCCAAAAGAACTTCCTTCTTTGTTGCGGGCGTTTCGATATCAGGAAAAAGCCGCGAAGGTAGGGTTTGATTGGGAAAAGATAGATCAGGTGTTTGAAAAAGTTGAAGAAGAAATGGCTGAGCTAAAACAAACTTTATCAAAAAAAGATAAGATTGAGATGGAGCATGAGCTTGGAGATGTCCTTTTTTCCCTTGTTAATGTTGCCCGCTTTATAAAATTAAATCCGGAAGAAGCCATGAGAAAGGCTATAAACAGGTTTTTTGAAAGATTTAAATATATCGAGACAGAAACAAGAAAGAGAGGTTTGAATTTAAAAGATCTCTCATTGCAGGAAATGGATAAATACTGGAATGAGGCAAAAAAAATATATAAATGTCGATAAAAAAATTTATCTAATATGAATGCTTGGTAGATTTATCTTGAATATGGATTGATATCGCAGGTTAAGATGTGACGGTTGATGATGAAAACACTTGGGTGCCAAAAATTATAGTTATCTTCTTTTTGCTTTCTTCTTTGCTTTTTTCTTTGCTTTTTTCTTTACTTTTTTCTTTGCTTTCTTTTTGGCTTTTTTCTTGGTGGCCATAAAATTCCTTTCATTAAATCTAATAATACTTTTTCTGTTAAAATTTAATTATGAAAAAATATGGCACCCAAGTGTTAACTACTTTTAATAAAAATATCCTTTACTGTCAAGAGAATAATAGCGCTTTTATTTATTTATTTTTCATTTTTTTATTAAGTTATTAATTTATTTTTTCTACTTTTACCTGAAAGCCGTTTCGCCCTTATTCTAACGGGTGATTCTAGACGCGTGATTTAAATTCAATTTACTTAAAAAAATAATCCGTTAAATACTTTATAAATAAATTAACGAAATACAAACCGGTCTTCATTCAATTTTATGAAATTTGATGTCAATATTTTAATTATTTTAAAAAAAGGTGAAATGTTTTTAAGATTTTCCTCAAATAGTGAAAACTGCTTCAATCTCTGAACGGGAATTCTATTTAATACTTGAATGTCTAAAATACCGCTTTCCGTCAAATGTGTTTTTAATCGAACAAACATGCTAAGCCTTTCATTTTTTAATTTAATGTTAATGCGTAAAGGTTTAGCCGCCCTGAGTTTGTCTTTCAGGTTAGCCATAGACGGATTGCTTTCACTGGGATCGAAAAAAATTAATAGTTGATCAAGGGCATTCTCTCCAATGTGGGTAATATTTAGATTCGTCTCAATTTGATCAAGCTTAAAATCCGTGGTCTTTGTTTCTGGTGATAGAGTAATAATTAACTCAGCATTGCCGCCTACCTTAGAGTCTACATATTTTTTACTCGTACTTTTTATTTTTAAAATTTTTTCTAAATCGATGCTTGCAAAGTTTGTATTTAAAGAAAGTTTATATGCTGTGACATCAGGCAGAAAATACATATTTCCCAGAACCGTTCCACCTTCAAGTTCAAAATGAAATTGTTCAACAGCAAATTGATTGTTATCTAAATAGAGATCAAGGAGTATACGTTTTAAACTATGTTTTCCTTCTTGCACGCTACCAATAGAAATAAGGTCTTTATGTTTGGAATAACTCCTGAGATCAGAAAAAAGTCCTGACTGAGAAATGAATTTATTTGAGAGTTTTAATGGTTGATTGATATTTTCGTTTATAAATAGATATGATTTGTTAATAGGTATATTCCCGGTAATGTTCTTAATAAGAAAGTCGTCTTTTTTAAAAGTAAAGTTTTTAAATTCTATCTTTCCATTCAGACTCAGCTTTTCTTCAGGAGTGAGTCCAATGATAACGTTTGTACCTAATCCACCTGAAAATTTAATTGAACTAGTTAAAGAAAGGTTTTTCTTTTTGTTTATGAAAAAGCCGTAGTTTAATTTTAATTTTATTCTGTTAAGTATTCCAGATGCGTTTATAGGGACATTTTGAGTAAGGATTGGGTTAAACCCTTCGATCACACCGGATAAAGATTGAGAGATGAGCCCATCATTTATATTTAGAATAGATTTTTTAATATCAAGAGTATTGATGTCATTAAGTGAATAGTCGTATTGAAAATGAATATCAGAAAGTTTTGGGAGAATTGATTGAAAATCTTCAACCACTGAACCGATCTCTGTTGAGCCGCTTACGTTAATTATATTAGAGTCTAAATTATTAATTTTTGTTATAGAGTTCATATTGTTTATTCTTAAATTATGTTCTTTTAACTCTAAAGCCATTTTGGCGATATTCAATTTTGAGTTAAATTTAAACGGAAGATCCAGCTCACCGATATTAATTTTGGATGGTACAATCCCTTCTGCGTTAGTGTTGATGCGTATTGTTCCGTTCAAGTTTTGCGCAGGAATTATTTTACGGTAAAAAAGAGGTATCTTGTCCCAGATGTGATTCATGTCCAAGAAAATATTAAGGTCTTGAGCATTAAACTTTTTTTCACTGTTAATTATTCCTTTACGTAGAGAAATGCTGAATAAAGGAAGGCTGGCAATGCCGGCTTTTTTTATTGTTATAGATTTGTTTTGTTCATTAAATAAAAAAAGAAGATGAGCTGTAACATTATTATTAAGGCGGATCTGGTTTTTATTATGGAATCTCAGCCCTTCTGACTTTAGATTTAGGTCGACTTGTTGGTTGTTTGTATCTTTGGAAAGAGAACCTGCATTAAAAGTAATTTTTACTTTATCGGAAAACAGATTATTAGATATTTGAAATTTTTTTGTAGACATATCAAAAGCAAGTTCTATATTTTTGTAAAATTTTTCTTTTAAAATGAAAGCGTTGAATACCATATCCATGATTTCATTTAAATTGGTTTGAAAAGAATTTGATTCTCCTGATTTGCTTTTTATTTTAAGAGGGATGTTTGAAATTACGTCAGAAAGATTATTAAGATTTAATGGCCCTACGTTTTTTACCGCCAAAGAATAGTCGCTTTTTTTTACATTTATTTGGTCAGAAATTTTAGCATTTTTAAAATTTCCTTTGAACTCTAACTCAGGAAACTCTACTCCTTTATTCTTCTCATATTGCCCCTTTACCGTAGATTTTGTATTGAGACCGTTTACGAAAATTTGAAGGGAGTCTTGCCTGGCATCAATATTTTTCAAATTATGATTTATTTTGAATTTTATATTTTCAGGAAGATACTGATCATTTAATTGTCCGGTCAATTTTAAATTGGAGGTCAGCTTGCCTGACAATTTAAACTTATCAATTTTTTTTAAATGAGAGCTGGGAATATATTTTTTAATTTTTTCGAGATCTAAATCGACCATGTTATTAACGGAGAATCTATTATGGTCTGATGTAAAATATGCTGCTGTAAATTTACCGTAAGCAACTCCAGGCAGGTTCCATTCAGCCAGTGAGCTTTTTATATCTAAACTTTCGAAATTACTGACTAAGGATCCCTCGGCAACAAAAGGGAATGCTATCGGGGGTTGGTTTTTTATATTAAGTCTGATCTCTTCAAATTGCATATCATATTTCATTGTAAGTTCACCAGGTGTCTTCTCTGAAGAAAATATGTGGGCATCTTTTCGAAGACCTTTTAGCGAAACTGTTTTACTTATAAAATTATCAAGATGTAATTTGATTTCAGCATCAAACTTTTCGGGAGAATTATTTTTTAAATTGAGCTTATTCAGCTTTATGGTTCCGGAGGCGTTTTTTAATGAGAGGTTTGCTTTGGAATGAGTAATATTAATGTTGTCAAAGGGAAGTGAGCCTTGAATTCCAAGATCAAGCTTATTTTCATTTTGCAAAGAACCCGCCAAACGGATGTTATTGATATCCAGATGACCTTCTACATCCCAATCCGGTATTAGAGTAGAGATATACTCATTTGATTTTTTCAGGTCTATGAAAGAGTCCGTTAAAATAAGGTTAAATTTTGGCTGCTTAAAAATACGATGGATTTCACCGGAAATTAATAAATTAAAAAAATCATTGGATACAATATTTATTTTATTGAATAGAATTTTTTTCTTTTCGATGTTTAGCAGCAAATCGAGGCCAATAGAAAGTTGGTTTAACTCGAAAGGATCTTGATAAAATGCCGAGAGATTATTGAACTTCAGTTCCCCTTTTATGGGAATTGCGTCGAGCTTCTGGAATGTAATGTTAAGCCGGTTGTTTATGGTCGAACGGAACCTGATTTCTTTAGGGTCTGCCTGCTTAAAAGAAAAAATGCTTCCAGGAGAGCCGGATATTTTTGCGTTAATATTATATGAGCTGGAAGATAATCTGCCTGTTAAAAAGAGATTTAACCCTGAAAATTCAGCGACGATGTTATTATCATAATTTATAGATAAAAATAGATCTTTAACAATAAACGCCTTGAGATTTATATCAAAAGGCAAAACTGGTATTTCGATATTTTTGTTAATGGTAGTTCGAGAGATATTTTCTAATTGTATGCCAGACTTAAGTAAAGGAACGTTCCACTTGTTTTGCAAATGATTAAGCTTAATCACTGGCTTATTAATGCTTATCTGGTTAATAACCAGTTTCTTGCTAAATAATTGTTCGAAGTCATACAGCAAAGAGACTTTTTTGGCGGAGAATAATAGAAGGTCCTTATCCCCTATATTAATATTTGTCAGTTCAATTCCGCTTAACGGGTTGAACTGAATCATTTCAATATTTACTGTTTTATTTAGTATTTCCTCCAACTTATTTTCCGCGATCCGCTTTAATTCCTGAGCAGGGAAAAGTAGTTTAATTATTAATAAAAGAGAAATAATAGTAAACGAGAGGATACCTAATAAAACTAGCGCGAACCGCATTACTTTTTTCAAAATAAATCTCCCCGGATATTTTTTGATATGTAAACTACATGCATATTTTTTTAAACCAAGTGGGAAGTTTTGAAGTGCATCGACTGTGTCGATGCTATTGGAAGTATTGCTAAAACGGGAAAATATGAATAAGAATTTATAGTAAAGCCAGACCTTTTCACTGAATATTCTGAGGATGTTAAAAAGTGCATCTAAATATTTTTATTATCAGTGGAAGCTGACCTATTCCTTTTTATCTTTTTCTAAAATTTTTAAAAAGGGCTCAAAGAGATCGATAGGAATAGGAAAAACCAATGTGCTTGTTTTATCCGTTGTTATTCCCTGAAGCGTTTGCAAAAATCGTAATTGCAAGGCAGGGGGATGCGCGCCAATAATATCGGCAGCATCACCTAATTTTTTAGACGCCTGATATTCACCTTCGGCGTGAATAATTTTTGATCTTCGTTCTCTTTCCGCTTCAGCCTGTTTTGCGATAGCTCTCTGCATTTCGTTCGGGAGGTCTACATTTTTAACTTCAACCGAAGTTACTTTAACGCCCCAGGGTTCAGTCTGTTTATCGATTACCTTTTGCAATTCAGTATTGATTTCATCCCTCTTTGAAAGAAGGTCGTCCAACTGACTTTGTCCTAAAATAGATCGAAGAGTGGTCTGGGAAAGCTGGGAGGTGGCATAAAGATAATCTTCTACCTCGATAATCGATTTCTGAGCGTCCATTACTCTGAAGTAAATAACAGCATTTACTTTAACGGTAACATTATCGCTTGTTATAATATCCTGTGGTGGAACATCCATTACCACGGTTCTCAGGCTTACTTTGACCATTTTCTGGATTCCGGGAATGAGAATAATCAATCCGGGTCCTTTTACCTTCCAAAACCGTCCCAGCATAAAAACAACTCCCCTCTCATATTCCCGAAGGATTTTAATGGCGCTAAAAAGAAGCATGCCAATAATGAAAAATAAAAATAATCCGCCAGGCATGAATGTCATAGTTTCCTCCTTTAAAAAAATTAATAATTAAGGAAAAAAATCAGGAACATATGTGTATAGATAGAGCCTATAAAAAAATATATATGTGGAACAGTTAAATAGCAAGGAATAAAAAAACTGCGAAAGTCGTTAATAAAAATGAACATCCACCGCATAATATTCACTTATTTAGAGGTATTTCCAAAAAATCACTTCATATTTTTTGTTCATCCTTAGAAAGAGGGGACCAAGGGTTGTGATCAAAAAAAATAGTATTTGGAAGTGATCATATATCGCAATCCAAATAAACCCCGCAAATCCTGATAAAAAAATTATCTCTTTTATGCGGGTCTAATGCTATACAGTGCAGGTTGTACAGCAGAAAAATTTTATTTCTTAAAGGATAGAACTCAGAGCTTGGCTTGACTTTTAAAGGAAAACTGTGTAATTTCAACGCTTAATTTCAAAATAAAATCTTAATGGGGCTGTGGCGCAGTTGGGAGCGCACTTGAATGGCATTCAAGGGGTCAGGGGTTCGAATCCCCTCAGCTCCACCATTACTTTCAATTAGTTATTCCATATCTATTTATCAGTTTTTCTGATTCGTCAGAAACTCTTCTGCTTATCAACTTACCGTTTTTATAATATTTCTTCTGGTCTCTATTTTAGTAACCATGATTCAATTTCCTCTAATGGGAGGTGATCTCCAATATCCTTGCCATAATATGCAACTGAAATTTTATGGTTTTCATCTATTAAAAAATCAGCAGGGAGGAGTGCTATTTCACCTTCTAACTTATACGGTAGGAAACCTTTAAGGAATGCATTAATTCCATCATATGATCTTGTGAACGCGCTAAGAAAAAACGCTATCCATGATGATTCCACTCCATACTTTTTATAAACTGTCCTTTCAGGATCTGCAATTATAGAGAAAGGTGGATTCTGCTTACCTACATACTTTACAATGCTTTCCTTTGGCGATTCAAAAAATGCCAACATATGCAGTCCTTTTCCACCTAATGATTCATAATTTTGTATTAACTTCTGAACTCTGAGGTTGCATAATGGACAAGAGGCATATCTATAAAAAGATAACATCAACTTCTTATCCATATATTCATCTAAGTTAATATTTTTCCCATGAATATCACTTACATCGAAGGCCTCAGCAGAATCCCCAATTTTTAGCTTCATCTTTTTTTCCTCAAATTTTTTTTTAAAACTAATTGTGTCAATAAATAAATGCTTTGTTATAGCATGTTAATGGTTTTTCAGGTTTATTTTCTTATGATTTCACTGAACAAAGGAAATTGTATGCTCTGAAATAGTAATAAAAGCAGTATTTGAGGTAGCGGCGCCGCATTTTTCTTTTAAAAATAATGTAAGTATTTTTTAAATCGTGGATCAACTTGATAAGAAACTGCATTTTTGATAGGATTTAGCCATAAATGGGGTTGAATTTTATTTTAAATGGGAAAAATCGGTTTAATATGATTTCAATAAAAGGATTTATGTTATGGCTAATTTAGAAACAACATATCTCGGCTTGAAAATAAAAAATCCTATTGTTGTAGGGAGTTCAGGTTTAGCCTTAGATGCGGAAAAGGCGTTGCTATGCGAAAAAGCTGGCGCCGGTGCCGTTGTAATTCCATCTATTTTTGAAGAACATATCAGCAGTGATTTTCAAAAAGACTCCAATGAACAATTTTATGGAATCAGCCATCCAGAAGCGTATGATTATTTTTACTCTGACAAAGCCACTCGGCTTGGTACCAGAACATATTGTGATCAAATAGAAAAAACTAAGAAGGCTATTTCTATTCCTCTTATAGCCAGCATTAATTGTTATTCATCATCTGTCTGGGTCGATTTTGCAAAAGATGTTGCCAATGCAGGGGCGGATGCTATCGAACTAAATATTTCTTACTTACCTGTTACACAAATTATGGAAAACCCAAATATTTATCTGGATGAGTTAAAAAAGGTGGTCAAAAAGATTGTTAAAGGGATTTCTAT
The DNA here is from genome assembly GCA_036011265.1 of Nitrospinota bacterium. Taxonomy (GTDB): domain Bacteria; phylum Nitrospinota; class Nitrospinia; order CAJXCL01; family CAJXCL01; genus CAJXCL01. The sequence continues at coordinate 8,799 of DASCNB010000054.1, forward strand.
CCCGGTTTCTATCAAACTGCCCCCGGCAGAATTTTTCATTGGGACACTGGCAAGTACATTTGAAAATGCCGGCGCCAAAGGACTTGTGCTTTTTAATCGCTTCATGGTCCCGGAAATTAATCTTGACGAAATGAAAGTAACAGCAGGAATAAATTTTAGTAGAAATGGGGACTCTGCACCTTCCAAACGCTTTATTGCATTATTATGCAAACGAACAGAATGTGATTTAATTGGCGCTTGTGGCGTTCATACATCTAAAGATGTGATAAGTTTAATTAGTTTAGGCGCAAATGCAGTCCAGATTGTTTCCGCTATTTATAAAAATGGATATGTAATAATACAAAAAATATCTAAGGAGATAGAAGAATGGATGGACCATAAAAACTTTTCAACTATTGAAGGTTTTCGTGGACGCCTGTCAACAGATCCTGAAAAAAGAAACAACCCTTTTGGTCGTTTCCAATATGTTCGTATGTTTGAGGAAAAAACACCTTTAATTGCTGTCCATGAAATAGATTCGTGATAAAAATAAGGGCTACAGGATTTTCTACCCATGCCTTACCCACCGGTTCATTTCCCTACAGGAATTACTTAATTAAAGCCTTTATTAACTTTATACATTCATAAAAGTTTTAAACCAATGGCACTTATTAAATAATGATTTATGAGGTAAAAAAATGAGCGTCGATAAATACAATGCGACTGTTATACAAAAGATTCTGGTAACGCCAGGTCTTATGATAATTCGTGCAAAATCGGATGACATTCAGCTTGATTTTAAACCCGGTCAATATACCGTGCTTGGTCTAACAAGTAATGAGCCACGGATAAAAGAGTCAGATCCTGAAGATAAAACATATGATAAGGAGATCCTTCTAAAAAGGGCTTACTCTATCTCTTCGGCCAGTATTGAAAAAGGCTATCTTGAATTCTATGTCTCTATTGTCAGAAGCGGGCAGTTAACACCAAGACTTTTTGCTCTTGAAAGGGGAGACCGCCTTTTTATCGGCAAAAAGGCGGTTGGGTTGTTCACTCTTGACAAAGCGCCGCGCCACAAGAACATTTTATTTATTGCCACTGGAACAGGCCTTGCTCCTTATATGAGTATGATTCGCACAGAGCTCAATTTAAAAGAGCCAAGAAAATTTGTTGTCGTTCAGGGAGCACGCTACTCCTGGGACCTTGGTTATAGAGATGAACTAGCCACTCTTAATAGAATAACAGATCTTTTTTACTATCTTCCAGCAATAACACAACCTTCTTCTGATTTGTCATGGAGCGGTTTTACCGGGCGCATTCAGCCTCTGGTTGAGTCTGGTGTCATAGAAGAAAAAACCGGATTGGAACTGACTCCTGAAAATTTCGATGTCTTCCTCTGTGGAAATCCCCTTATGGTTGAAGGAGTTTCTGAAATTCTGGTTTCAAAGGGATTTAGTACAGGTGAAAAAAAGGAAACAGGAAATGTTCACAGAGAGAAGTATTGGTAAGTATGCAATCTTTTATGTAGAATTTTTTTCTATAGATCTGGCCTCTCACCTCATTTGAAATTATGGATGAAACACCAAGATTCACCCATAGAAGAGTACCCGTGGACGTTTCAATTCCTTTTTCGATATTCGACATTTAACCCATAGGAGAATCAAGATCAAGCGCCGATTTGAAAATTGATTTTAGGTTCTTTCAATTGCCTGAATACCCCTGATTATAAAACCAGGCGAATTAATTCAGTTGTTTGGGAAATCCCTTTTAAGTCCGCCGAGAATTTTTCCATTTTGAAGGTTTGGCCAGATGATTCCAACTGTTTGATCTTTTTCTGAATACGGGTATGCTGATAAATTTCCCGGGAAATAACAATGTCATTACCTTTGCTTTGCCCCTGTATCCGTGCGGCTGTGTTAACCGTCTGTCCGAAATAGTCCAGCATTCCATTTTGATTTAATAAGAGGCTGGGACCCATATGGAAACCAATTTTTAAAATTATTTGTTCTTTTTCTGCATGCTCCTTGTTCCATTTGGCAAAGGACTCTAAGAACCCTACAGCTGTAACAAGAGCGTCTTCAGGATTTTGGAAAGAGGCCATTATTGCATCACCAATAGTTTTGACTATTGTCCCCCGGTTCTTTCTAAGGACTGCTTTCATTATTTCGTAATGGTCATGTACCAGTGAAAAGGCTTTGGCATCTCCTTGTTCATCATATAATTGTGTACTGTCTTTCAGGTCAGTAAACATCAATACTATTTGTGACACGCCTAGTTCCAACCCCGGCCTTAGTACCTGGGAGTGGAATAAATCGGTGAATTCCTGAAAGCTTGTCAGCATGAATGCTTTCACTGCATATTCATACCATTGACGTCTCTCTATTTTTATAGATTGAAAATCATCAGAAGTATTATGCAGATGGATAAGCAAGTTGTCTTCGGCAATATTTTCCGGCAACCCTACTAAGTCTTCTTTAATGTTCCAGTCGAGATTGCATGTTCCCTGCTTACTTTTGTTTAATAAAGTTAAATGAGAACAGGTACTTCCCAATCGGCTAAAATTATAAGTGCCTTTATCAAGGAATAGCTCAATTTTTCGGCTCTCTCCGGGGTCCAGGGTGATTTGAGCGGCAATATGGGGTGTATTAGAAACAGATCCAAAACAGAACAACTCTAAACTAATTTTCCTAAGCCGCGGTTTGGGTTGAAAAGATACTTCCACGTTTTTATCAAAATCGGTGGCATAACTAATTCCACAGCTGTCGCAATGATAAGCAGGATCCAATTGGTTTAAGGATTCCGTGGAACCCTTCTTCCCCATGCAGCTGGGACAAAGAATGTCCCAGTTAAGTATCAGGAAACCTTTTTTCACTGCACGCAAACAAAAAATCAGAACATTCTCTTTATCCAGTTCATAAAATTCAGCGATTTCTAAAGGTCTAATTTTTTTGGCATATTCATCGGGAAGTAGAAAGAGAATTTCTGCGACCTTAATAGGAATTTCTGAGTCAGGCATTAATGAGGACCATTCCTCAGTTAATTTATTAATCACGTATTGATGGTCACCAACATTACGCAGGAAAGGCTCCCAAGGAAACTTTCCCTTTACATGGGTAACTTTCTGGTCCAATGATTTAATGTATTGTACAAATTGCTTTACTTTTCCCTGCAAAATTGGTTTTGAAAATCGATTTATCAGCCCCATATTGGAAAATAATTCCAGTTCGCAGAATGCCAAACCAGTCTCATCAATGTCATAGGTAATACTTATGCCGATATATTTCAAAAGACCTTTAGTGCAAAATCTTTCCACAGTACCGTATTTACGTTCAATCCAGTTATAGGGTAATTCAAAATATTGATGTTTAATTCCACTGATTACAGTCTCGCCTATTGTTTGGGTACCTACACCGTCCTTTTTTTGAAAATCATAGGTAACCTCACGTGAACCCGTGTATTTATTCATTGCATCGGTATTGGAAAAATATGGCCAGATTTGATCAAGATTATTTTTTAAAACAATTTTTTTTCTGACTCGTATAGCGTCCCGCCGCATCTGCCGGATATAGTCCATTGAAAAGTGGTCTAACAATTTCTTCATTTTTAACCATCTGTTGGCAAAATATTATAGATGTGCTTCTCTAACCGCAAATTATGTGATGGACGGGTCTTGAATGGTTTATAGATTGATCAATTATTAAGTGGATAGATTTATGAACCGATATTTCTCATTTAGAATAATCTGTAACTCATTTGGAATAAAATATACCGATAAACCAGCTTCACAGTTTCTGCTCAAATGAGAATTAATATGTAATAATAGCATTTTCAGGGTTACCAGAGGAAGAGTATTCATTTAGAATGAGGGTGGTGGTATGCGGGATAGAGGGTTTACGGGAAAAATACCTATTGGTTTTTCCTAACAATCAAATGAAAAGGGGTTATTCTTAACTCAAAAGTCTCAAATTACTTCTCGGGGAAAATACTACTTTTTTGGTCCAGTTTATATCCCAAAGCTATGATTATTTTTCTCTTAGTATCCAGACGGCATTCATGTCCCTTTTCAATCCGATCAATACTTTGAACTGAAACATTCGCCTGACGTGCCAGTTCAGCTTTACTCATCATTCGCAATTCTCTAATTTTTTTTACATGGTTTTTGTTCATAGTATCCTTCCATATTAATTACTAATTCTTATTGAATCAAGTAACCTTACTTATCGGAAGGATGGAACGCTTTCATGAGTAAAATACTATAAAAACATCTGATTTAACATTTTATTATAACATAGTTAGCATATAATTATGTGACATGAAAAGAGGGTTTTCTCGTATTATAAGTTCAAGCCTGAAAGAAATAGCAATAATTAGAACTGTTAAAAGAAGTAATGATTTTTTTAAGATGTATTCTTAAACAGGGATACCAGAATCAATTTGTCAGCTTTCCTGATCAATTATAAACTTTTCTGCTAATCAACTCACCGTTTTAAAATTTTCCTATGTTGTAATTTTCCACTTTGTAATAATCATTTGAAATGCCATCCTGCTTCGAGCTTTTTTCATAATGTCCTCTGCAGGCGACACCTACCGTTGATAATTGGGGAAGGACTGGCAGGATAAACAGCTTTTAGCGGTTCCGACAACTGCTCCCTTTGGACGTAGCTATGAAACGCCTTTGCTGTTAAGATACACACCATATTTTCGATCAACATTCATTATATGATCAACTAACCAGTTATTCAGTAAGTTCAAAACTTTCGTTGGTAGATTTTGACTTGTTGGACCGTAGTCTTGCCGTAAAGTCATCACTTCTCTAATTAGACTGTCGTGAATAGCTTTGTGTACTTCGTATTCCGCATAACCATGTTGCTTCATTAATTCCTCTTCTTGTGCAAAATGAGTTTCAGTGTAACCAATCACATCATCAAGTAATTTAAATATAAAATCGATATCCTTCTTAGCCTGCTTAGCTTCATAAAGCCAATTGATGAAACCAACCCATTTTTTATGCTGTTCATCCATCTCCTCAATGTTTATACTATATTTATCCAACCACTTAATTAATGGCATATTTTTCTTTCCTAGATGTCTCTAAAACATCAGAAAAGCGGCAGAGGTTGCCGTTACGTTACACCTTTATTATTGAGGTAGTTGCCCATTTCCTTATCTTCTTCCATTATGTGCTTTATCAGCCAATCTTTTAAGAATATTGCCATTTTTTCGAGTGTCTCTATATCGTCAAGACGACATCTTTTCACAATTTTCTGTACTTCTTTAGACAACTTATTATGTTCTTTTTTGTGACTTTTATAGATATGATATTCATATCTTTCCATAATTCTTTCTTCATTCAGAAAGTTTGTCTCAATAAGGGCTTTTAATTCATTTAATACCGTATATGCTCTTATTTGATGACTGTAGCCTCGCAAGCAAAAAAATAATTCATTAATTTTTTTCACAAGGGCTTTATTCTGCCCATCCAATTCTCTAACATTAATATCAAACTCATCAGTCCATTCAATCAGTGGCACACTATTTCCATCTCCATTTGTTCTTAAGGCAGGAGTATGGCCAACTTTATTGACAAGATCGTTTAAGTCATCATCAAATTTGTATATAGATTTTTGTATATCTTTATTACCCATAATTTAATGTCTTTAACTTTTTAATGTGAACCAAAAACATATGTTTCTGGTTCACTTAAAAAAATTTCCTCTTAAATTATAAGCCTTTATGAAGCCGTTTGCATAGGGATTTTTGTAATACTCCCTTCCTTTTTTTCCTAAATTCAATTTCATACCCAAACGGTTTAAGTGCTCTTTCTAAGCAATCACAAGTAGATTTTAGGTGATCATTAAGAAGCTTACAGAGAGATGGTTGATCAATACCTACTCTAAGCGCTAACTGCCTTGTAGATATCTTCTCTTTCTTTAGAGTCTTTTTCAATACCAAATTGAAAATATTTTAGAGAAATATCCTGATTGTTTCATGCCAGGAAGAGTTTATCTGTCAAAGGATGGAGCAGGGGAGATAGGGGTAGGTGCAGAGAAAACTATACTAGTACAGTCTTGCAGGAGTAAATTCAAAAAGGGATTGAAACTTAATGATGGCAAAGCGTACCATCTTCAGAGTATTGTTCTATCGCATCGACACGATTTCCAAAGAACATAGACGGTTCAACAGGACATGCCTTATATTTTGCTTATTAAGATATTCAGCAAATTTTTTATCCTCACCCTTGGCATGTTTTTTAAACTTTCACGATAACCGAGTTTTGCTGTAGAGGTTTTTGTAAGTAATGCCTATTAAAGAGACTCCTTCAATGTTGGAGCAGGTTTAAATCCAACAGTTTTTGAAGCTTTTATTTTTAGTTTTTCACCTGTTTGTGGATTCCTTCCTGTCCTTGCTTTTCTTTTTCTTACAGTAAATGTTCCAAAGCCAGGATAAGAAAACCTGCCTGATTTTTTGACATCTTTTGCGATTGTTATAAATACACAATTAATAATATCGTCAGTTGCTTTTTTGCTTATATCTCCTGTATCGGATTGAACAGCCGCTACTAATTCTCCCTTTGTCATAATGGATTCCTTTCAATAAAATTGTTAATAATTGGAATGAATAAATTTGTAAAACATGAATTGAAAATCAACACTTCTTTTCCACCAACCCTCAATATGCTACAACAACCAATTAATCCTAATAGGAGCAGAAACCATGAAGCTGTTCCATTTCCATTCTGTTTGCTATACAAACCGCTATTCCTGCTGTTTCTATAACAAATTTCCACATAAAAAAAGGCTACAGGGGGCTTATTCCTGTAGCCCTACAGAGGTCTAAAATGATGAAAGCATTAATAGTTGTATAAATTATTAATTTACACTTTAAATTAAAACACTCACTCATGTCAATAGATACAAATACTCATTTTTTATAAGTACAAGTACTCATTTTTTATTGATACTTATATTTATTTTGCTTATTAAGAGTGTAGTTCAACCAGTGGATTGGTCTAAATGTCGCTGCCTACATACTTCTGCATCTATTAAAATAGGCTTGAGTTTTAACAACTGTTCAGAGCATAATGTGTTTACTCTAACGCATATGTAGTTGGTTTTAAAAATTATGAGCAAATCTAAAACAGAAGAAACTATTATTAACCTTGACCATATCCCTCCTATTCCCGGGGCAGCAATTAAATTAATACGTATTTTAGATGATCCTGATAGTTCTGTAGACGATATAGTTGGTTCAATCGAAACTTCTATATGTGCTAAAATACTAAATATTGCAAATTCAGCCTATTATAGTAGATTGCGAAAGGTTGGGAGTATTGAGCATGCAATAGGTATTCTCGGCAGAAATACAATACGCGACATAGTTCTCGGATTAAGCATTTGTAGTGTATTTAATGTGGATTCTAACGATGCGTCATATCGTGAGTATAATAAATTTTGGCATAGAACTATCACCTCAACACAATTAGCTATGATGTTCGGAAAGATACTAAGAAATCCCTATCTTTCAAAAATCTATACCTTAGGGCTTACTCACGATATTGGAGAAATTGTACTCCTTTTGTACTTTAAAGAAGACTACAGAAAAGTGCAAAGCTTAATTGAAAAAGAAAATTTGTCACAAGTTGATGCTGAAAAAAGCATTGTTGGATTATCTCACGCTGATATTGGAAAACTGCTGGCAGAAAAGTGGAATTTCCCTGAAGATATAACTCGTATAATCAGTTTCCACGAGGAACCTCAAAGACTAAAAGACGATTTAGATGAATTCAGGGTTGGGATGCTATTGCATGCAGCTGATTCGCTAACAAATGAATTATTTAAAGCTCCGGAATGGGAAGAAATTTTTGGAAATGGAACGAAGTTAAAAAGTTTGTTTTCCAGCATGGGTAAACTTGCCAACACTTTAATGAACGAATTCTTAAAGCACTCACAACAAAATTCTGTACCGATGGATTGGGAACGATCTATTAATGTAGAACTCGCTATAGCATCCGAATCGATTAAGCCGATAATTGAAACTCTCCTTTCAAGGGCTAAGAATTGAGCTGAAATTCATGCTCTTCTTGTAGCCTTCTACAGTCCATCAAATTTAGATAGCCCTGTTGGTTTTGAGGTAAAATCTGTGGGAATTTTGTGTCATAGAAGCGGCGAAAGAGGAAATTTTGAGGGGCTGGGGATAGCTGGACTCAAACCAGCAACTCATTAAAAAAATAAGTTATTTAAGATTATTAGAATTTATTAACCCCCATTGCGTAACTAAAAAAAATTTAATCGGGTTCAGAATGTTAAAATTGTCCCCTGGTTTCTTTCTTTTTATCTTCGAATTCCTGCTGAACACTTTTCTTTTTTATTATCTTCCAACCCAGCAACAGGAGAGTAGCAACGAAAATAATTACAAAGGTTTTTAAGTGAGGCATAGATGAGATTGTTTCCATTATATCACTGGGGGAAAGATTATCTTTCATCTTCTCAGCCACAGCACCGGCCACTTTCCCGGTATCAATTTTCTTCCCCTCTGCCATTTCGTACAATGATGGCACATTTGCAGCTGAATCACCCGATTTGTCGGGAGTAGTTGATGGTGTCATTTTTACTACTATTGCCACAATCGCAGTCCCTATCTCAAGGGCGATAAAAAAAATCCAGTTGTTAATAGATTTCTGTGCATCTTTAATCCTTACCTCAATGTCATCGAGAGATTCCCATGTACTATTTTTTTTCTGTTTCATAATTTAACCAATTAATCTTTTGATCATTTTTTTTTGCGTGGTCGGCTGTCTGTAATCCCATTTATGGCGAAATACTATCAAAAAAGTAGATTCTGAACAAGTCGATCTACAGGTGAGTTTACTTTTTTGCCTTTCTTGCTCTTTCTCCTGAAGATTTCTTTTTTTTAATATCAGGTAGGACCTGCGGCCACGGAGAAAAAGGATATGGCTTCTCTTCACTGTTAAAGGTTAAAAATTGTATTATTTGATAAATAAATATACTCAGCCTTTGTCCGAAAGTAATCAGCTGCTCATTGGTTTTTCCTATGAACAGGTATGCAACAAATTGAAAAGCGGCGATAGCGGCAACCAGGATTTCAGCGATGTTAAAAATTAAAGCAAAAAGCATCATATATAAACCTCTGATCCATTTATTTTTCTCGGTCAGTTTTTCTCCAAGTTTTTCACCCATTTAGTTACCTCCAATAAGTAGTGTTCAGAAGCGTTTATTATTAAAAAGCAATATTATAACTTTATTTTTATTATCTCCTCAACCCCTTTTTATTTCCTTTAAAACTGATTTTTTAATTCAAAAATGTTATCTGTTTTAAGTGATTAAATTCTTTTAATCTGGCACAATATAAATAGATATAGATCATTAGCTCGATAAGATTTATCAGAATTTAATGTTTCATTTTTTTCTTGAGCTACTGTTTCAATTTCTTTTAAGGAGGAACTATAATGAAACCTTCGAAAATGAGTCGTAAAAAAACAAAAGAAGAGTATCGGATGCGCACTCACCTGATTCATGGGAACTTTGAAAGCAAGAAGTGGGAATATAGCCACCATGTGAACCCGCCTATGTCCGCTTCAGCCATGTACCGGCTGAGCTCAACGCATCGTGGCTCGCAGGGTTTTTTTGATTTTGCCTCCGAGAGTATGCAGGACTCCAGGCATATTCCCATTTACGTTTACGACCGGTTGGATGAGCCGAGCCGCGGTATGCTTGAGGAAAACCTGGCCTATGCCGAAAGGGGTGAAATATGTGTAACCTTTTCCACCGGTATGGCGGCCATCAGCGCTGCTGTCGGCGTATTGTGCGAAGCAGGTCATGAAATTGTGGCGCATCAGGTTACTTACGGATGTACTTACAGTCTTTTCAGCAACTGGATGCCGCGGTTCGGGATTCAGGTGGTCTGGACCGACGTCAATGATGAAGAAGCCCTGCGCAAGGCTATTACGGATAAGACCAGGGTACTTTATTTTGAAACTCCTATTAACCCTACCTTAACTTTAGTAGATATTGTGGCCATACGTAAGATTGTTGATGAAATTAACAGCCAACGCCCTGAAGAAAGACACTTGAAAATAGTAGTGGATAACACTTTTGCCACTCCCTATTGTCAGCGCCCTCTTGAATTAGGAGCGGACTTTTCCGTTGAAAGTTTAACAAAAGGAATCAGTGGATTTGGCACGGACATGGGTGGCGCTGTGGTTGGGCCTCACGAATACTATGGCAAGCTAATGCTTTTTCGGAAAGATTTCGGTGGTTCTCTTAATCCGAAAAGCGCCTGGACTTTTCTCGTGTACGGGTTGCCATCACTTGCCACACGGTTTTCCAACCAAATTAAAACCGCCCATCACGTCGCAAAATTTTTATCCGAACATCCTAAAATTGAAAAAGTGGTTTACCCGGGATTAAATAATTTCCCTCAATTTGAATTAGCAAAACGGCAAATGATTAATTCCACTGGAAAGTTCTCACCAGGGAATATGATTTATTTTCTTCTGAAAGACGCTGAAGTAGACGGAAAGCAAAGCCCTAAAGTGGAAAAATTTATAGATTATTTGGCAGATCACGCGTATTGCGTAACTTTAGCCGTAAGTTTAGGGGCCATAAAAACACTTATTGAAAACCCATATTCAATGACTCACGCGGCCCTGCCTGAAGATGAGAAGCGAAAAACAGGTATGGAACCCGGCGGCATCCGTCTTTCTGTAGGCCTTGAAGACTGGCATGATATTAAAGAAGATCTGAGGGATGCCTTAACCCACGTTTGAAGATGTTTTTTGTGATGATGTTGTTTTTTTATATAAACTTTACACACCCCGTCGCCGGAGGCGACACAGAGTGTCCGAAAACTAAGATTACAAGCAAAAGAGCGGATATTTAAACAATCACTAATTTTACAAGCTCACACCACCCCTGCATTTCACCTTGTAAATCAAGGCTTAGCGCTTCCCTCCTTGCCAAGGAGGGGATTAAGGGGGTTGTCAGCACAAAATGTAAAGTTTTTAGAGGTACCCCAAACTCAGTCCCCGAAAAAAGGAAAACTGCAACCTAAACAGGTATTTTACTGCATTCCGACTTAATAGATTATACTGCATGCAGCCTAACATTTTGTGACGAGCAAGCCTTACAGTCAAAATGAGTTGTAAAATGAATTATTAATGAATAAAATAACAATCAAAACTCGTTATAAATCTGTAAGTTTAAAATATTTTGATATATGTTGCATATTATTAATGTGCTTGTTTTCATTGACAATATCAATAAAGTAAATTTGTGTTAGGTTGCATGCGGCCTAACACAGAATTCCCGACTGCAGCATTTGCCTGTTAGGTACAACTGTACACTTAATATTAATGTTAGGCGATTGTGGAAAATCGAGAAGCCAAATGGGACTAACGTGGCATATAAGAGAAGCGAGCACGGAAGATGCCGATGGTCTTAAGAATTGCATGGAAGCTGCGTATACCGCATACCAAGATCGAATGGGTGGAGTGCGCCTGCCTCCTATGGATGTAGACTATTTGTCTGAAATCAATAACTACCCTACCTGGATTGTCGAGGCGGAAGGAAAAATTCTCGGTGGATTAATAATGTCGTTCGAAAATAATCAAGCTTCGATAGCAAATATTGCCGTAGATCCCAAATGCCAGGGGCAAGGAATCGGTGGCGCACTAATGAAGCTTGCAGAATCAAAGGCGAGAGAAAATAACTTTTCTGAATTACACCTCACTACCCATGTATTGCTTCATGAGAATGTATCGTTATATCGGCATCTAGATTGGGAAGAGACCAGTAGAAATGAAGCCAAAGTTTTTATGAAGAAAGATATATGAGTTAACGGATTAAGAACCCCAATGAATCGCCTAACAAGCGCATGCAGACGGATCGCCAAAACGCTACGCGCTTTGTCGACCGCTGATGCGAGGCGTTATCTTTTAAAATGACTGAAGAAGAATATTTAAGCCAAATTCACGATATCACTTCAGATTGCGACCGAGAAGTTCCGCTCGAAGCAATTGAGCTGATTGATCAAGCAATTCAAGAACATCCAAACTCAGAATGTCTTTGGCTTAAAAGAGGGGATCTTATCCAACTTGGGCCAGAAGGTTCTCCACACAAACTGGAAGTAGCATTACTGAGTTATAAACGTGCTATCAAGATTAACCCAAACAGTGTTGAAGCATGTGAGGAAATAGGTCATTATTTCAATGCCATCATCGATGATGAAATAGAAGCAAAAAAATGGTTTGAAAAAGCACGAACAATCAGAAATACAAGATAACAAATCAATTAAGAGGGACGTGAAACAGCGGCTCTCCTTGCAACGGGGCACTGCTATCAACGCCTAACATATTATTAAGGTTTATGGCGTTTTGTTTCACGCCCCTTATTTCTAGCGTTAGGCGTATATTAAATTCAAAAGTACTTCAAAGGTTACAATATGAATGGAAGTGAATATTCAATAGAAGCTCTGAGAATGGTTAGTGATTGGGCAAAATGGTTAGTAACAGTCGAGACCTTTGCCATTGCTTTGTTAGGAACCTTATTTACTACAGATAAAGTGAAAGTAAATAAAAGAGCACGCCTTCTGGGGACAGCTGGAATATTATGCTTTGTGATATCCATCTGTTTTGCTGCAATGTTGCTTCTCACTCTCCCAGAGATTGCCCAAACAATGCAATCGGGAACAAATATATGGCTTACGGAAGATAGCGTTGCAGGAAGTGTTTTAGGTCTTAATACGCAAAGCTTTGCATTAATCGAGTCTATATTTTTTGGCTTTGGAATCATATGCTCAGCGGCTACGATACTTACAATTATTTGGTCCGGCAAGGAGAAAGCCCCTAACAGTTAAATCAAGCCGACGCAAAATCCAACGCGGCTGATTAGCAGTGTTATGTGAAAAACATATTGGGATAGCATAGAAAGTAAAAAAATGAAACCCATGGATTTAGCTTTAAGATATATGCAAATATTCTACTCCGGCAAGAATATTGATAGACTATACCAATTGTTTTCTGATGATTTTAGTTTTTCCGGCCCATTGTTCCAATTTGATTCTGCAAAAGGTTATATCAACTCATTAATAAATGATCCACCAGAAGGACTTGCTTATAAAATTATTCAATCATTTGAAAGTGAATCATCAGCCTGTTTAGTATACAAATTTTCAAAACCTGGTATTTCTTGTGTTCCTATGGCCCAACTGTTTGAGACAGAAAAAGATAAAATTAAAAAAATAACACTTATTTTTGACACACAGTCATTCACATAACCATGTGGTGTACCTGACTGTGAGCAGTGAGTCACCGTTTCAAAGACCCACTACTTGCAAAGTTTTTTGTATTGCGAAGTTTTTCTGCTTTGCTCACAGCCGGTAACCACCAACGTTATGTTTTAAGGAGATAACTATGAGCATGGACTATAACGTATTTTTAAATGATCTTGATGATTCAAAAATACCATTATGGATGGAAGAACTGAACAAGCTTGGTATGGAATGTGAAATTCATCCAGAGTTTTCCTTCAAAACACAAACTGGCTTTCTTCCGTTTAAAGTTAAAGTGACGGAAAATTCAAATGAAGAACTAATGAGCAATGAATATCTCACTGGTTTTGAATATTATTTAGATAGCTTTAATCTAGAGGAGCATATTGAACCTCAAAAACAATCATTCTTTGATAAGTTATTAAAAAAACCTATAGAACAAAACTATTTTTGCTCAAAAGAAATTGATGAAAAACTAAAATTATATAAATATGTTGTTACATTCAATTTTGGAATAGCAGATACTTTTGAATTACGAATGGCATCATTAGCAAGTGCAACATTATCAAGAATCACCAATGGTCTTTGTTGTTACCCTGGAGATGATATTTGGTATGACAACGAAACTATTGTAGAAAATGCACTTAAAGATGTTGCAGATCACGAAAGATCATTAAATCCAAGAGAGTTCCGATTACATGAGTTTGAAGAGTGGCTATAAAAAAACATAACAAGAAAATCCAGCCGATCCTCAAAAGCATCGCTTCGCTCTGCTTTTTCGGTCGGCTGATTTAAACGTTAGTGGGTAATAATACAAAATAAAAATTTTTATTTCATTACGATATGTGGAAGGAATCAAATCTACTGTTGATTTTTAAGAAATAGAACACATCTTTGCGTCGATTAGCAGAAGATCAATTTGACGTATTTTATATACCCCATACAGACCCCTTTGCCGGAGAATAAAAAATCGGGGATATTTTTGAAACTATTCAAGCATTGGTGACAAAGCTTGCCAAACCAACTCAGTAACTATAGCGTAACCTTTTGCTTTTGGATGAATGCCATCCGACTGGTTCAGTCCCCTCTTTCCGGCAACACCTTCTAAAAGAAATGGAATAAAGGGCAGATCATATTTTTTTGCTAAACGAGGGAAAATTGCTTCAAACTCTCCTGTATATTTTGGGCCATAGTTAGGGGGAATTTTCATTCCTGCCAATAAGACCATTGTTTTATTTTCCAGACAGATTTTAATTATTGCATCCAGATTTTTTTCGATTTCAGCGGGCGGAAAACCTCTTAAACCATCGTTGGAACCCAAGGCTAATATAACAATATCCGGTTTCTGTTTCAGAATCCCATCTATTCTCCGAAGTCCTCCTGCGGTCGTGTCCCCGCTAACTCCGGCATTTACAATGTGATGAGGCAATCCTTTTTTTTCCAATTTATTTTGAAGACGCCCCGGAAAAGATAAACTCTCTTCTACTCTATAACCTGCTGTCAGGCTGTCTCCTAAAGCAACAATAAGAAGATTGTTTTTCCCTTCAGTATCTCCAATTATAAAAATCAAATAGAGTAAACTGAAAAATAAATAGATTTTTGAACCACGAAGAACACGAAAATCACGAAGGAAATTAAAATTAAATACATGAAGCTCACTTAACATATATGAAAATCCGAAATGTAATGGTGGAATTACAAATAAACTATAATGTAAAAAACCTTAAACAAAGGCATTAAAAAGATTTGTTTTATAATCATTACTGTCTCTTCGTGGTCTTCGAGGTTATTAATATTGTGATTGTGACAACTTACTGCTTCGTGTCTTTGGTGGCTAAATTATTCTCAGTATGGCATTATAGCATTAGTAGTTTTATACGACTACACTGTAAAAACTTGTTTTTTTTAGCCGCTGTTTAGTTTTTGTACAGCGGCTTATGCAAAGCTTAGACGCTGTTACTTCTTTCTTTTTTAGCCACGCTGTTTAGGCGTTGTTTAGTTTTTGTCTTTTACAACGCCTTATGCAAGGCTTAGCTTTTATTTTTTATACATCGGCTTATGCAAAGCACAGCGCCTTATGCAAAGCTGAGCAAGTTTTGTTTGCTTGCCGGAGCGGAAGCTCCATTCGGTTGCGGAGCCTCTCCGCTTTATGTTTTAAGGAGACTTTACTTTGATCAGGATTCAAAAATTAAACAAATCATTGCATGGTGGCGGTCAAAAAGTAAATATAATTAATGACCTTGATCTTCATATTCCAGCAGGACAATTCATCGCGATCACAGGTCCGTCCGGAAGCGGGAAATCCACTTTATTGGGTCTTATGGCAGGATTGGATTCTCCAACGAACGGTCGTATTTTTCTGGATGGCAAAGATCTAACGCAATTAGATGAAAATCAATTAGCCAGCCTGCGTGGTCAAAAAGTAGGGATTATTTTTCAAAGCTTTTATTTGATACCAACCCTTACAGCGTACGAAAATGTATCAATTCCCTGTGAATTGAGTAGCGGTAATCATTCTGAAGAAAAGGCAAAAGAAGCCTTAAATTCTGTAGACCTCAGCCATCGGTTGAATCATTATCCGGGACAACTTTCAGGAGGTGAGCAGCAGCGGTTGGCCGTAGCGCGCGCTTTTGTAAACAACCCTAAACTTATATTGGCCGATGAACCTACCGGCAACCTGGACAGCGCTAATAGCCAAATAATTATTGACCTTCTTGAAAAACTGCATGATCAGCATGGGATAACGTTGGTTTTGATTACCCATGAGCTGGATATCGCTTCAAGAGCTCAAAGGGTTATTGGGTTAGAGGATGGCCGAATTGTTTCCGATAACGCTTCTTGAAAAGAATCAGACGGGATAACAAGATAGACGGGAAAAAAATCGATGACACAGTCATTGCACTCCAAAAAAATCCGGTCAATCCTGTTATCCTGCAAACTGAGCTTAGCTCATGTCAAAAAATTTAATGAATAACTACAAATGATAAAAAGTAAAACCATCACTGTGATTTTAAGACTTGTTATTGCGGAATGCCGCGGGTCCTGGCACAGGCTGATTTTCTTTATAGCATGTATTGCCATTGGAGTTGGGGCAGTAATGTCGGTAAAAAGTTTTTCCACAAACATTGCTAACTCGATTGAAAGAGAATCAAAAAGCTTGATAGCTTCTGATATAGAAATCAGGGGAAGCTGGCCCCTTTCGGACGAAGAATTAGAAATTGTGTCGCGATTAGTAAAGGGACATCATGTTCAAACTGTTACGGAACTAAAAGCCATGGCATTGGTTGAATCAGCAGAAGACAGGCCTTCCTCTTCAATGCTTGTAGAATTAAAAGCCGTTCCGAAAAATTACCCTTATTACGGCACTATGGAAGTTTCTCCCGATACTCCTTTCCAGACATTACTGCTCGGCAACGGCGCATTAGTAGAAAAATCTTTTCTTGTTAAAAGTAATCTGAAAATTGGTGATTATTTTCAATTAGGAGAAAAAAGGCTCAGCGTAAGTGGTGTAATCAAACGTGAACCGGACCGCGCAATTACTGTTTTTAGCCTTGGCCCAAGAGTGATGATTTCATCAAAAATACTTGATGAAACAAAACTAATCCAGCCGGGAAGCCGCATTCGGTACAGAACTCAATTGAAAATTCCGGAGGGCATTGCTATAAAACCTCTTGTAAATACATTGGAAAAGGGATTCTCCGGTTCTGGCGTAAGAATTCAATCGTATCAAGAAGCCCAACCCGCGTTAAGAGAATCTCTTAAAAGGTTTGAACTGTTTCTCGGATCAATTGGTGTTATTGCTTTACTTGTAGGCGGAGTTGGTATTGCAATGATAGCGAGTACCTTTTTACACCTTAAACTTAAAAATATTGCAATTTTAAAATGCCTTGGAGTACAAACTCACCAAATTTTAAAAGTTTATTTAATCCAGGTTATGTTTTTAGGTTTAACGGGTAGTTTGTTTGGAATTGCGGGTGGTTTTGGCTTGCAGGGATTGCTTGTATCCGGAATTAACCGATACTTCAATCTAGCCATTGTTAACCAGTGGGTATGGAAACCGACGTTTGAAGCATTAATTTTAGGAATGGTTACCACCTTTATTTTTTCTATATGGCCGCTGCTTAACGCAAGACGCACGCCTCCGGCAATGCTATTACGTCAGGATGATAACGAAAGCGGCTTTGGTGTTTCAACCGGAATGAAGCAAGAGAGAAATAAATGGTTATTTATACTCCGGAATTTTAATACCCTTTATCCTGATCGTTTGCCGGCTGTTGCTATATTGGGGTTGGGATTGGCAATTATCACTTTTTGGCAGGCAGGATCTTTGAAAGCCGGATTCATTTTTTTCTCAGGTATGATTGGAGCGACAGCAATATTAATTTTCATTACCCGTGTGATTTTAAGATTCTTGAAGAGACTACCTAAACCACGAAGCATAACAAGTCGATACGGGATTACAAATATTTATCGCCCTCAGAGCCAGGCAGTGTCCATAGTAACTGCTGTTGGAGTAGGTGTCATGCTTATTCTTACGGTTCAGCTTATTCAGTCTGACTTTCTCGATTTTATCAATAAAAGCGCCCCTGTGGATGCGCCAGACTTTTTTTTTATTGATATTCAGCCGGACCAGGTAAAACGTTTCGAAAACTCTGTAAAGAAGATACCTGAAGCCCGCTTAACCGGCATGGTCCCGATAATTCGTTCGCGGCTTCACGCAGTAGCCGGCAAACCGATTAAAGAGATGAGGTTTGACAATCAACAAACTAAACGATTTTTCCACAGGGAATTTGTTTTGACTTATTCGGATACTCTACCGGAAGAAAACACTGTAATAGAAGGAAAGTGGTGGGGAAAATCTGAAGAAAATTTTCCCACAGTTTCTATAGAAAGGGATGCCGCTCATACCTTTGATGTCTCTTTAGGATCTCAAGTTACCTTAAATATACAGGGAACTTTTGTCACTCCCACAGTTACCTCGATTCGTACAGTCAACTGGAACAACCGGCGGACAAATTTTTATATGATCCTTTCTCCGGGTTCCGTGAAAAACCTGTCTTATAATTTTGTGGCAACAGCACAGGTTCCTAAAGACGATGAACTGGTACTGCAAACCTCTGTGGTAGAGTCATTGCCGAACGTAACGGCAATTAGTACCCGGCAAATATTGATGAGAGCCCGGGAAGTTCTTGACCGTATATCTCTTTTGGTTCGAATGCTCTCTGTTTTTACAATCGCCACAGGCCTTGTCATTTTATCCGGCTCCATTGCTTCTACTAAATTTCGGAGAATGCGCGAAGCAGCTATTCTCAAAACTGTTGGGGCGTCAAAAAAGGGCATCGCGGGAATTCTGGGATATGAATATTTATTGTTGGGCCTCATTGCCGGAGTAGTAGGGTCTTTGCTTTCAATTCTTTTTTCTTATGGTATCGACAAGCATTTAGTTCGGCTTGACTGGGGATTCAGACCTCTCCCGATCGTTGTTGCTGTTTTGGCTACGGTTTTTTTAGTCTGGGCAATAGGGCTTTTATCGAGTTGGAGCATTTTGAAAAACAAACCGCTTCAGACCTTGAGGCATGAGGGGTAAGCAGTTATAAATGATCAATAGTGTAAGTGTGTAAATTGATTAATTCTTTTTTAGGAAGTTTTAGAGTTTAATCTCCCCGCGGCAAAGCTGCGACTATGCTCGCCATACATTTCAAATGGGAGCAAAATTTGTGATTAATTCATCTCAAGGCCTGTTAAACATGGGTTTTAAAACCAACTTAAAAGTTTACAAAATATATAGTTTATGATATTTTGTTGCCTGTAAATATTTTCCTTATTGGAATAAAAAAATCAGGCTTTTTCTATACGATAATTTTACGAAAGGCGAAGAATAAATGAAAAAAATAGAAGCTATAATAAAACCTTTTAAATTAGATGAAGTTAAAGATAAACTAAACGAAATAGGTATTAAAGGGATTACCGTAAGTGAAGTAAAAGGATTTGGCCGGCAGAAAGGCCATACGGAATTATACAGGGGCGCGGAATATGTCGTTGATTTTTTACCGAAAGTGAAATTAGAGATTATAGTTTCTGATTCAATGGTAGAAGAAATTGTCGAGGCAATTACTAAGACGGCGCAAACAGGAAGAATTGGTGATGGAAAGATTTTTGTGCTTCCTATAGAAGATATTGTTAGAATCAGAACAGGAGAGCATGGAGAAGACGCTGTATAAGGAAGGATACTGATCTTGTATTTCCTGTTGTCCTGTCAAGAAGCTGCTTCGCTGTTAGATTGCGCCCATAGCTCAGCTGGATAGAGTGACTGATTGCGGTTCAGTAGGTCGGAGGTTCGAATCCCCCTGGGCGCGTTTTTTTTTAATAGTTTACAGTATCCCTAAAATCATTTCTAAAAACTTTTCTAAAACTCCTCAGTTACTCAGCTTTTTAAAGCATACATTCATCCTGAATTAGTTAATTCCTTAAGAACAATAATTGACAAAAAGGTTATTCCCCCAGCTTATAATTGGTATTTTGAGGATCAGCGTGATTTTGATTATAGTCCAATTTACATGCTAAAGCTTTATTGACCATAATTTTTGCTAACTCGTCATGTTGGTCTACCAGATTTTGTATCGGCAAATTATCCAATTTCGCAAATGTCTGTTTATCGCTTACCTTTACAACGATATTTGCGTTTTTTGCAAAGGCAACGATAGACTCGCAGATCAGGCGAATTCTTTTTTCATCTTCCACCGCAATAATAACAGCAATTGCCTTTTTTACATTCGCTTTTTCAAGAATTGACCTTTGGGCTGCGTTTCCTAAAATCACGTTATCTCCCTTTTTCTGACCCATTTCAACTTGTTTTCTATGATTTTCGATAGCAACATACGGCAATCTCGATGCTTTTAATTTGTTAACAATTGTTTTTCCCAAATGACTGTATCCGCAGATTATAATATGGTTTTCATCTACCTTAACAGGGTTTAATGGTAAGTCTTCTTCCGCTGGAGCTATTTTGATGAATGATACCATTCGGGCTAGGTTGTTGAGTATAAATGGAGTAATGATCATGGAAAAAATTACGGTAACTACCATAGTCTGGGTTAGATCATGCCCGATTAATCCGTTTGTTCTGGCTAGTTCGAATATTGCAAAAGAAAATTCTCCCACCTGGGATAGGGCCAACCCTGTTTTCAATGCTGTAATTCTATCTGAGGAAAATAAAATAATACTAAAAATAATCAGAAATTTTATTATCATTACCGAAATCATGATTAACAGGACCACATGAATATTTTTCATAAGAAATGTTGGCTCAATTTGCATCCCCACAGTAACAAAAAAAACGCCGAGTAGTATGTCCCTAAAAGGAATGAGGTCTGCTTCAATTTGGTATTTGTAATGTGTTTCGGCAATCAATAGTCCTGCGAAAAAAGCTCCTAAAGAATATGAAAAACCAAATATGTGAGCCAGCATGGAAGAAGAAATTACAATGAGCAAGATTGAGGAAATAAAAATTTCATGAGAGTGAGCGTCTGTCACGCGAGCCAGGAAATAGTCTATTATATACTTTCCCAGAAAGAAGAGGATTAATAGAGTTATTACAGCGCTTAAAAGGGTTTTTAAAAGAAGCAGCCCGAGACTCTGGTCGGTGTTGGATAAAAGAGAAACCATCAATAGTAGAGGAATAACGGCAAGGTCCTGAAAAAGCAGAATCCCTAAAGACTGGATTCCATAGGAACGGCTGGTTTCTCCTCTTTCATTGAAAATTTTTAAAACGATTGCCGTGGAAGATAAGGCCAGAGCAGCCCCAACAATTAAAGCTGTTTTTATCTCTACCTTAAACAAATATTGAGCAAGTGCGCTAAAAATCGCCATACTAAGGACCACCTGAATTCCCCCATGAAGTAAAACCTCTCTGCGCATTGTCTTCAGATGGCTAACAGAGAATTCAAGAGCTACAGTAAACATTAGAAAAGCTATTCCAAATTCCGCGACCTGATGTAGAACATCATTCTTTTCAGAATTGAGACCAAAAATTTGAGTGATGATTGCGCCTGATAATATGTATCCAATAATAGGAGGGACATGGTGTTTTTTCAGGTAAATATTTATGGCAGTGGAAATTGCCATGGCGCAAATGATTATTCCAATAAGATTATTCATTTAATCGGTTACCTCAAAGGATTAATTATTTTTTTTTAACGGAAAACACAAGAAAGTTTGAAAAACATTATATGCAAATTAACTTTTTAGAATGTTGGTTTTAGGAGGGCAGGTCAGATGGAAGCCGAAGAAAATGTGAGGGGCTCTCGCTTTCTGCTTCCATGAAGATCAATGCTTACTAATAGCACATTCAAGATTGCTGGGGAAAACAATATTAGGGGTTAACAGCTAATTAAAACAAACTTCGATTTTCAAATTATCATCTTCAATGTATTGTCGTACCGCATAATCAACATTCCTGATGAACACTGACCAAGCTACAGGATATGCTTTGTATGCTTTCATGGCATATATATGCTGTCCTTTGTCAGTCAATGTCTCTAATTCTGAAATTAGTTTATCAAATTCAAATTTGTTCATGTTTTCAGAACCCTCTTTTTCTTAGTCTCATAACTTTATGTTTTATCCCTTGCTTTATTCTAAGTCACACCCTTACTTTTAAGATATCTAGCTAATCTCTTGAATACCTACTAAAGCGTCATCTAAGTTAACAATTTTTCTGCTATCTTACTCATATTTACTGTACACAAAAGTCTTCTCCTTTCATTCTACTATATTAGATGAATTTATTTCAAAAAGATTCGTATATTTTGTAATATTTTAGGTTTTTTGATCTCGGAATTCGTGATTTTCTCAATTCTTTTGATTCAATCACGCATCTCCGTACCTCTTCATATCTTTTTCAAGAACCTAGCAGAATCTGAACGGATTTAACTAAATAAACATATCCATACCATCTCAATGCTAACTTTATGCGTGGATCAGTTTTTGAAGAGGAAGATTAAATTGAAAGACTATCGATCCTCGTCACGCATTCCATCTATGATTTTTTCATCCTTTTTTCTCCGTTCCTTTTTTTGCGGATCAATGGGGAGAGTAATTGTAAAAGTTGTTCCTTCACCTAAAGTGGATCTGGCTGTAATATCTCCACGATGTTGTTCAATGATTCCGCGGCAGATAGAAAGACCAAGACCGGTACCCTTTCCAGTATCTTTAGTTGTAAAAAAAGGGTTGAAAATATTGTCTAAAGTCTTTTTATCCATGCCATGACCATTGTCGGCTATTTCTATAACAATATTATTGCTAACATGCGAAGCTTTAATTTTTAAGGTTAATTCCTTTCTGCCCGTAATTTCTTCCATAGCATGGCCGGAATTTGTAATAAGGTTGATCAGTACCTGTTCCATCTCTTGCCTGCTTACTTTAATATTTGGAATATCATTTTGTAGATCAAGTTGAATCTTAACCTGATGTTTCACAGTAAGATCAAGTCTACAAAAATTAACGGCAGTTTCAATTATTTCACATATATTTGTTGGCTCAAAAGTAAGTTTTGATATTCTTGAAAATCTTCCAAGATTGTGAACAATTTTTGCAATTCTTCTTGTACCTTCTCTCATTGCCTTTAACATGCCTGGCATTTCATCAAGAACAAAAGCTAAGTTTTTGTCTTCATTATTACCTTTAGCCTTTTCAAGATAAACTTTTATTGTCCGGTCCCAAAGTTTCTCAAATATTTGAAGATTGTTGCCAACAAAGCCAACCGGATTATTTATCTCATGAGCTACTCCTGCTGATAGAGTACCAAGAGTGACCATTCTGTCCGCATGAATAAGCTGTTTTGATCTTTCTTCCGCAAGTTGCTCCATTTCAGAAGCATATTTCTTTAATCCTTCTTCCGCTTTCTTACGTTCGGTGATGTCTGTGCGGATTGAAATGTAGTCGTGTGGTTTTCCACTCTCGTCCATAAAAGGAACCATTGTAGCTTTTACCCAGTAATAGTCGCCATTCTTCTTCTTGTTCTTGACCTCAGCTTGCCATACGTTGCCGTTGCTTATGGTATCCCACATATCACGGTAAAACTCTGGTGAGTGTTCATCAGATTTAACTATGCGGTGATTTTGACCCATAAGTTCATCGCGGGTATAGCCACTAATTTTGCAGAACTTGTCATTCGCGTATGTGATGTTTCCATCAGCATCAGTGGAACTAACAATGGCATGCTTATCAAGGGCATATTTCTGAAAATTAAGCTCTCCTGTGCGCTTACTCACTTCGTCTTCAAGATTGTCCCTGTATCTCTTTATTTCCTCCTCCACCTTTTTGCGCTCTGTGATGTTTTGAAAAGTACCGAGCATACGTATAGGTTTGTCTTCCTCGTCAAATTTAACTTCTCCAGTTGTATGACATACCCGTTCCTCTCCATTTCCAAGAACAATCCTGCAATCCAAATCATACGGTTTCTTCTTCTTCAAGGCTTCTTTAACTGCGTTATTGAGAAAATTTTTGTCATCGGGATGTACCAAATCAAGAAATAATTCATATGAAGGGGTAGCCTTTCCTTTAATTTGACCTAAGATACGATAAGTTTCATCGTTCCAAATAAGGGCACCAGTAGCAGGATTCCAATCCCATGTACCGATCTGTCCGACTTCAGTAGCGATCTCATAACGTTCGTTAGTATCTATTAAAGCTTCCTCTGCCTGCTTACGCTCGGTTATATCCTCTAACATTGCGATAATGTATTGGGAGGTATCGGATTTTTTATTAAATAATGAAACGCTTAACTTGCCATAGAAAGCACTTCCGTCCTTTCGGATATACCGCTTTTCCATACCGTAGTTCTCCCGCTTTCCTTCTTTTAGTTCTTCAAAAAGCTTTATGTTCTTATCAACATACTTTGGGTCGCTGACGAAGGCTGGAGTTTTCCCTCTTAGTTCTTCATTTGAATAGCCCAGCATTCTGCATTGCTCGAGGTTGCAGTCCAGATACTCCCAGTTCTTGTTAAGCAGACTTATGCCTATGGCGGAATTATTAAAAATATTACGGAAATGTTGCTCGCTCTCTTTCAACGCCTCCTCGGCCCGTTTGCGCTCGGTGATGTCACGAATAGCCGCTGTAAAGAATGAATTACCGCCTTCGTCCTCTACTTCTTCCACCTTTAACTCCAAAGGAAAGATTGAACCACCCTTTCTTAAACCTTCCAGTTCTATCCGTTTATCCAATATTTTCGGATTGCCTTCTCTCAAATAACGTTTTACCCCCATTAGATGGTCGGCACGATATTTTTCCGGAATAAGAATTGTCAAACTTTGGCCTATCAATTCTTCTTCCAAATAGCCGAAGATATTGCAAGTTTCCTGATTTACGAAATCAATAGTCAAATCTGGAGTAGCAACCGCGCTGATGATGCCCTCGCCAATGCTTGTAACAATAGTTCTTGTTTTTGCTTCACTCATCCTTAGCGCATTTTCCGCTTGACTTTTCTCCCTTACCCGCCGGAGCCCTTGCCAAGAAATAAGACCAATGGTCAGCAAACCGATAGACCAAAAAATGCTATGGGTGAAAAACAGAGATGTTTTACTTTTCTGGGCTGCCTCATAGTAGGGTGTGAGAGGAACGGAAATACTAACCCCTCCTCGAATATCGCCGACCTTAAAGCCAAGATGGCCATGACATAAGACACAGCCTTTCTTCATAACCATGGGACGCATCAAGCGGATGTAGGGCTGACCATCAATAGTTGTTTGCTCCAAGACCTCCTTCACACCCTTGTCAAACTGCTTTAATGCATCTAACTGCCAGGGATCGGCTTCATTTGCCGGATTAAGGAGTACCTGGCCGGTGATCTTACCTTTGATGCCATACATGGATTCAAATTCATTGGTCATCTGACTCATCATATAGGCAGGGTTCATCAATGTGAGTTTTACTCCGTCCGTAGTTTCCACATCGCGATTTGGCAAGTGTTCCAGATAGGGATTTGGCGGCGTCCGCTCGTCCGGTTTTACATAGAGCCCCCCATGGCGAGTTGCCCAACGGCGAAAAGACTGATCTTTATTCCAATTGGTTCTGGCCTCTTCCGTGGCAATATATATGGCCTGCTTGTCAATATTCACGATGTTCAAAACAAGAGAGGAAATGACGAACAACGTCACAGCTACGACAGAGAAAACAGTATACTTTCGGATTGAATAACCCGGTAATGAATCAAAGTTTTTCATGAGGGCTTTATAGAAATTTGTTTTATTGAAAAAAATCTAACCATTTCATTATTAGTGGATTGGGTTCAAAAACTTTGTTTAAATTTAACAATTGAATCGCTGGAAATGGAACAGTTTCATGGTTTCTGCTCCTCTTGTTCCTTAAGAGGCAACTCAAGAAAGTATTGTTTTATGCTGGGATTGAATTGAAAAACGAAGCGGCGAGTTGAACAACTTTTAATCCTGTTTGTTGATACTTCTTTCCCCGCTATTGTAGAAAAAATAAAACAGAATTGAACTTCTTGAGGCAGATTTGAAAACCGCATAACCACTCCTTTTTTGTGTACATTTATAAAGGATACAGTTAGCTAGGTTTGAAGATTAATACCTTATCTTAACATGATCAGTTTATCAGATAAAAGGAAAACGAGGGGTCATTCACTGATTTTATTAATACAATCAGTCCTTCTATCCTTTTAATTGTATTCTTCAAGAATCTTACAGAATCTTAACGGATTTAACTAAATAAACTTATCCCTTTCTGACAATGTTTTGTCACAATACAAAAAGGGTGGTTCAGTTTTCGGGGCTAAGGCCAGGGATAGAAAGGGAAGGTCAGTTTAATTTAAAGACTATCGATCCTCGTCACGCATTCCATCTATGATTTTTTCATCCTTTTTTCTCCGTTCCTTTTTTTGCGGATCAATGGGGAGAGTAATTGTAAAAGTTGTTCCTTCACCTAAAGTAGATCTGGCAGTAATAGTTCCGCGATGTAGCCCAATAATCCCACGGCAGATCGAAAGTCCAAGACCGGTACCCTTTCCAGTATCTTTTGTTGTATAGAAAGGGTTAAATATATTATCTAAAGTTTTTTCATCCATCCCATGACCATTGTCGGCTATTTCTATAACAATATTATTGCTAACATGCGAAGCGGTAATTTTTAAGATGAATTCCTTCCTCTCCATAATTTCTTCCATGGCATGGTCGGAATTTGTAATAAGGTTGATCAGTACCTGCTCCATCTCTTGTCTACTTGCTTTAATATTTGGGATATCATTTTGTAGATCAAGTTGAATCTTAACCTGATGTTTCACAGTAAGGTCAAGTCTACAAAAATTAACAGCAGTTTCAATTACTTCACATATATTTGTTGGCTCAAAAACAGGTTTTGTTATTCTTGAAAATCTGCCAAGACTGTGAACAATTTTTGCAATTCTTCTTGTACCTTCTCTCATTGTTTTTAACATAACTGGCATTTCATCAAGAACAAAAGCTAAGTTTTTGTCTTCATTATTACCTTTAGCTTTTTCAAGATAAACTTTTATTGTCCGGTCCCAAAGCTTCTCAAGTATTTGGATATTGTTGTCAACAAAGCCAACTGGATTATTTATCTCATGAGCTACTCCTGCTGATAGAGTACCAAGAGTGACCATTCTGTCCGCATGAATAAGCTGTTTTGATCTTTCTTCCGCAAGTTGCTCCATTTCAAAGGCATATGTCTTCAATTCTTTTTCCGCTTTCTTGCGTTCGGTTATATCTGTACGGATTGAAACGTACTGGTATGGTTTTCCTCTATCATTCATAAAAGGAAGCATGGTAGCTTTTACCCAGTAATAGTCGCCATTTTTCTTCCTGTTCTTGACCTCACCTTGCCATACGTCTCCACTGCCTATGGTATTCCACATATCACGGTAAAACTCCGATGGGTGTTCGTCAGATTTAATTATGCGGTGATTTAGACCCATAAGTTCATCGCGGGTATAGCCGCTAATCTCACAGAACTTATCATTCGCGTATGTGATATTTCCATCAGCACCAGTGGTGCTAACTATGGCATGCTCGTCAAGGGCATGTTTCTGAAAATTAAGCTCCTCTGTGCTCTTTTTTAATTTTGATTCAGCATGCTTTCGCTCGGTGATGTCTTCTGCGATTCCGGCAACACGATAAATATCTCCTTTGTCATTCAAAATAACAGATCCACGGTCATGTATCCAGCGGATGGATTTATCGGGGCGAATAATTCGGTATTCCTTGCTAAATTATTTTTTAGCAATATTCTCTGCAAACGAATTTTCAATGTGTGTTTTGTCATCGGGATGAATGGAGTTGATCCAATCTCTGGGATTTTCGTATAAACTGGCGCAACTTTTACCCCATATTTTTTCATATCCAGAGCTGACGTATATCATTTCCTCCCCATCTGGAGTAATCACCCAAAAAACCTCATTGATATTCTCAGTGATTTGCTTAAAAAGCATGTCACTTTCTTTTAGAGCCTCCTCTGCTTGTCTACGTTTCGTAATATCTTTAACAATAGCGACAATTGCATTTTTACCAATAGGAAAATGGTAATCCATTAGATACTTGGTACCAGCATCAGGTAATTTTACTAAAAACTCCCTTTCGGGAATTCCTTGTCCAGTTGCTAAGACTTTTTGCATGTTAGGAATGATCTTATCTGCCAAATGAGGAAGAACTTCAGATAGTGGCTTTCCCAGATGCGCTTCCACGGATAATCCATTTATATCCGCAAGATAATTATTTATCCTAAAATATCGGAAATCCTCCCCTTCCAAAATAGCTAATCCGATAGGTAAGTTCAAAATAATATCATCTAAGTATTTCTCAATAGAGCGGTCTTTACTAGTTTGGTTTTTTTTAGGATTTAATATGCTTTCAAGCCTATATTCTAGTTCTCTATTCTTTTGACGTAACTCTTTTAATTCATTTGCCAGTTGTTCTTTTGTTTTATTTTTATCTTCCATTTTTTAATCTCAATTTCTCATTTAAATAATCTGAAACCAATTTTGGATAAAATACACCAATAAAACAACTTCATCGTTTCTGCTCCTATGAGAATTAACGCTTGATGATAACATATTGAGGGTTGATGGGGTAAGTTCATTCTATCTAAGAATATTTTTGCATCTTTTAATCAGTTTTTTTATCAGAAATTGTCATTTATAAAAGTCAAAGTGGTCAGCTCATTAAAAGTATTATTTTGCCCGTGAATTCGTAATTTCTTCGGTTTTTTTAATTCAATCACGCTTCTCCGTGTCTCTTCATATTTTTTCAAGAATCTAGCAGAATCTGAACGGATTTAACTAAATAAACTTGTCCCTTTCTGATAATGATTTATCACAATGCTAATTTTAAGGGTTGATCAGTTTTAGAAAGTAAGGTCATTGCTATTTCTGCGCCACAGATAATTTCTAATTATCATTACGTTATCATGTAACCAATACAACATTATGTTCCACAGCTGATTTATAATAGACAATATGTTTCATGCTTGCTATGATTTAAGAGGATGAGACAGGTTTGTGGCGCAACCCAACGAAGGGACAAAAGTACCAAAATAAATATCTAATAATACCGTAACGGCTAATGAAATAAATGGTTTTCACTTATGAAGAATGAAATTTATAAATATGCTTTTTCTCATACAGACGATGGCATGTTCGTCCATGACGATGATTTAAATATCCTGGATATCAATCCTGCTGCTGAAAAAATCACGGGATATTCCCGAGATGATATCATCGGAAAGCAATGCAGCCTCATTTTTAGAGGAAGCTTATGTGATCATAACTGCGACATCTGCAAGGATAGCGAGAATGATAAAAAAGCAGACTTCGAAACCGATATTTCTTCAAAAGATGGAAGGCGTTTTGTGGTAAGAGTGAGTTCCTATTCGTTTAAAGCAAACAAAAACAAGAATTATTTTTTTGTGGTCATTAAAGATGTGACAGAACTTAGCAAATTAAAGGAAAAATTTATTGAAGTTAGTTCATTTCACAATATTGTAGGGAAAAATGAAAAAATGCAGGAAATATACAGACTGGTTAAACGAGTTGCCGAAACAAACTCAACCGTCCTGATCTATGGGGAAACCGGTACAGGAAAAGAACTTATTGCTTCGGCAATCCATTATAGAAGTGATCGAAAAAAAAATGAATTTGTGAGGATAAATTGCGCCGCATTGCCTGAAAATTTATTGGAAAGCGAGCTATTCGGACACATAAAGGGAGCGTTTACCGGGGCGACAAGAGATAGAAAAGGACGCTTTGAAACCGCTTCAGGCGGAACTATTTTTCTTGATGAAGTGGGAGATACATCACCTGCTTTTCAGGCAAAGCTTTTAAGAGTTTTGCAGGAGCGTGAAATAGAGCGTGTCGGTGATAACAGGCCGATAAAGATAAATATCAGGATATTAGCGGCTACCAATAAAAACCTACTCAATCTCGTCAAGCAAAACAAATTCAGAGAAGACCTTTATTTCCGTCTCTCAGTCGTTACTATTGATTTGCCACCTCTGAGAGAAAGGCAAGACGATATTCCTTTATTAATAGAACATGTATTGGCAGAGTTAAATGCAAAATCAAAAAATAAAGTCAAGGGAGTTGTCGTTTATGTCATCAAACTGCTGATGGCATATCCATGGCCCGGAAATATAAGAGAATTAAAAAATGCGATAGAACACGCCTTTGTCTTTAGCAAAAATACTTTTATAGTTAAAGAAGACCTTCCATCCTATCTAAAATCCTTCGACGTTTCAGATTCAATAGCTGATGATATTGATCTGTCCCAAATCCCGGAACAGGAAAGAATACGCAAAACTCTTCATCTTTGTCGATGGAATGTTAAAGCAACGGCAGAAAAAATGAATATGAGCAGAACAACCCTCTGGAGAAAAATGAAAAAGCTTGGAATTAATTAGATATACAGCGTTATTGATCCTTCCCCTAATGTTTCCACCCTTTTGTCACCTGCTCCAAAACACTAATAATAATAAAGGTGAAACATATTGTTCTGTTGAATCCAATACGAAACACTTGGTTTCAAGGCAGTTATCGTAACACATTGATAATTAACACACTAATTTTGGCATAGAAGTAGCAATAACATAAAGGTCTTGCTTAAAAAAATTTTGAGTGAATCAGCTTTCGGTTAAGGTCGGGATCGAATATTTTTATTTAGAAAAATGGCTTATGACTAATAGAAATTATAAAGACAAAAGATTATTAAAATCTTTAAACAACTTGAGAAAAGAATTAGGGCTTCCTTACATTGTTGTGAAAAAAAGGAAATGTCTGAAGTGCGATAAAATTTTTACTTCCCAGGGAACTTTCAACAGACTTTGCGAAACCTGCACTCGCGTCAATAAGAATGAAGATACAGTCGAGTCCTATGCAGTAGGGAAAAACTAAAAAATCTGAAAGATGCTGCTATTTACGTACAGTTTTAGCTGGCTTTTACTCTTTACCCCGTGACTGTTAAGCAAGAGGTCATTTTCAAAAGCAACAGATGTCTCAGAGAAGTGAGAGCAAACCAGAAAACTAATTGCGACCACCCCCGTGCTGACAGGCTATGTCGTAATACGAAAAACCGAATGTTTGTCATTCTGAACGAAGTGAAGAATCTCATGATTTCAATAAGTTATAAAACAGAGATTCTTCGGTTGTGGAACCTGTGTTGAACGAAGAGAGGTGCTCCCCTGGAATGACAGTGCAGAATCTAACTTGAAAGGAGGTAACAGCGACAAATAAAAAATATCTACGTAAATGCAATTGTGAGGCAGGAAGCTAATTTTACTTTTTATTAATTATTTTTGGAGAGGATATGAACTTATTGAAAAAAACCGTTTTTATTTTAAGTCTTTGCTTTTTTTCCATTAGTATTACTATTTCCGCTTTTGCAAAAACAGTGAAAGTCAACATGACGGTAAAGGAATTTGAATGGAAATATGATAACGCCGGAAATACTCAAACAGCATTCACCTATGATGGTCAGGTACCAGGACGTGTAGTAAGGGTAACGGAAGGAGACACGGTGGATTTTACCTTGATCAACCCTGAAGAGAGCAGTTTTCCTCATTCCATGGATTTCCATGCCGCGAGAGTCAATGTGTTAAACGAATTTGCCCCTGTAGAACCAGGGGAAACCAAGAAGTTTTCTTTTCCGGCCACCACTCCGGGGCTCTTCTTTTACCACTGTGGCGCCGCCCCTATGAATGGACATATTTCAAGAGGAATGTTCGGAGTTATTATTGTCGATCCTAAAAACGATACCAGACCAAAACCGGATAGAGAGTATGTATTGGTGCAATCAGAAATATATGATGACCCGGACACCCTTCAAGGGCCTCATAAACATGTTGTATTTAATGGCAGGGCCTTTAGATATGATCCCGTGCATGATGAAAAAGCTTCAGGGAATATGCTGGTAGCAAAACCGGGCGAAAGAGTGAGAATTTACTTCGCCAATGCCGGCCCCAATCAAT
>DASCNB010000055.1:0-6610 GCA_036011265.1 Nitrospinota bacterium
TGAAGAATAATGGCAAGTCCAATTGGCATGATCATCATCGTGGTTGCGGTATCGGAAATCCACATGGACAGAAACGCCGTGGCACACATCAAGCCCCAGATCAGCCTTTTTGGGCTGATTCCTGCTAAGGATATGATAAATAACGCTATTCGTTCATGGAGGTTCCATTTTTGCATTGCCCGGGCGATAAAAAAGCCGCCCATAAAAAGAAAGATATAATGATGACCATAGGATGAAGCGAGCTTTTTTACCGGCATAATGCCTAGTAAAGGAAAGGCGGCAATTGGAACTAACGCGGTGGCTGGGATCGGTATGGCTTCTGTTATCCACCAGAAGGCCATCAAAAAAGCAACAGCTAAAACTTTATATGCTTCAGGGGAAAGAGCGGCGGGTTTGGGGAGAAGCAAAATAAGAAAAAATAAGGGTAAGCCGGAATATAACCCTATTTTTTGCCTTAAAGAAAAATATCCAGTCTTATCATTCATGACTGGATATTAGCATTTTTTAATTGTTGTTGCCCAGGCTAAAATGGTGTGAAATTATTTTTGAGAAATACGGTTGGACCAAACCACTATTGTTTTTGAAAGTATTAGAGATTGATAATTTAAAAAAGGAAGAGAGAATAACTTTTCTATTCTCTCTTCCTCCGATTCCTCATCGTCCATTATTTTCTATTCAAACCAGACAATCCGGCAGAATCCAGCAGCCCCAGCTCCTCCGGTCGTATTTCCGCCACCGCCACCACCACCGCCGTTAGTAGCTCCCACAGTTCCTGTTCCCGAACCATTGCCATCTCCACCTTTTCCCCATGAACCGCCTCCACCCCCAAAGTAGATTGTGTTTTCAACAACAAGCCCACCAGAGCTATAACTACCACCAGTCGAACTTGACGCTGACATACCGCCCATTGTCCCACCTTCTGTACTGTTAGAAGCCCAACCAGAATTACTAAACCCGTTTGGAAAGTTCACGCCAGTAACCCCAGACTTATTATAACCACCACCAATGCCAGCACCTGTAGTGTTCTGACTGCCTCCCCCACCGCCTTCAGCAGTCAGAGAAGCGCCTGATGTAAGTGTAGAATCCACGCCATCTGATCCGGCGGCGCTCGAACCTCCTGTTCCCCCGGTCCCTATAGTAACGGTTATATTACCTGTAACTCCTAAAACCCTGTGGACTACTTGTCCTCCTCCACCTCCGGGTCTATTCGCAGTTGTATCTCCACCCTGACCGCCGCCGCCACCGCCAACGAGCCATACTTCGACCACATCTACCCCGGCAGGGCGGGTCCATGTACCGTTGGAAGTGAATTCTTCTATTTTTTGTTTTGTGCCGCTACCTAAAAAATCCATTAAATTACTCATTAGAATATCCTCCATCCATTTGCAGCATTATCATAAACCAGCCCGAAAGAAACGTTATCAGTCGATACCGTCATATCTTCCGCCAGCCCCATAATATTTAAAGCATTTCTTCCTATTGTCAGATTATTTGTAGCGAATGAACTTGTGCTATCAATAAACTGAATCTTATCACCCCTGCTTGCTGACGCGGGTAAAGTGATGGTAAAAGCCCCTCCACTTGTATCGGCCAAAATATTATCTCCGGCAACAGCCGTGTAGTTCGCCGATTTGGAAACCCACGTTTCACTACTGCTTCCACCGGTCAGGTTATACTCCGTGCCTCCATCATCGCGAAAATAGAGGAGCGAATCACTGCTCTTGACAAATACTTTCCCATAGCCCGTATCGTCTCCGGGAGAAGTTGTCTCCAGGAGACTGACTACTCCTTCAACAGTTAGTTTCGCGTTTGGAGTTGCGGTCCCGATACCGGCCCGACTATTCGCGTTGTCCCAAACCAGTTCATTGCTGTTTTCCGTCAGCAGCCCGCTTGCGTTCGCAAAAGGGATCGAGTTTTGGTTTAAAGCCAAAGTGGTCATAAATTCTCCTATAAAAAATACTTAGTAAAATATGGATGGTGCTACTGATTCTTGCTCCCGAAAATATCACCTCCTTTCACTATCAAAGCAGATAAAATAGCACTATTAATCTTCATGATTTTATCAAAATGAGTTTTTTTGGAAAGCAAACATGTTACATTTTTTTGTAACATGTGATACAAAAAAATAGAGCTTATGTTATAAAAATCAAGGAGATGTAATTAGGTGAGAATGAAATCGCTTTCTGATTTTGGGTACTTAACTAAGCCATGGTAGCTTGTATCCGGTCTTATTATTCATGACTGGATATTAGCATTTTTTAATTGTTGTTGCCCAGGCTAGAATGGTGTGAAATTATTTTTCCAGAATACGGTTAGACCAAACCACTATTGTTTTTGAAAGTAATCTACTTATCTTTTTAAATTATCTAAAAAATTATTAGAAATAAACCCCTGTTCTAGTTTAGAGCCTTATTTTTTTGTGATAATTTTTTATAAAGCAAATTGCCAATAAAAGAGTGGCCTTTTTCATTCCAATGGTTATCTGCCCAAAAACTCACCTTTAAAATCTCTGTAAAGATTATTCCGATTTACTTAGTCCATACATAGTACCGACTAAACTGTAATTACTAATTCCTCTTGAAACCGGAGTTTATAGGTGTTAAATATACTCCTATGCTCAACATTGTTGTACGCTTATACATACCAACGGTTGTAATCGCATTCATCCTTGCCTATCTATGGGAATTCACTTTTGAGCCTAAAATAGATGTGATTGGAGAAACAGCTGAGGAGAAATGGGAGTTTGTTTTCACTTCCGTTGCCTTTGTAATTCTTGCTTTGATTGTCCCAACATGGATAAAAATAAGACGTGATTTAGAAAGAAAAGAAACTGAGGAAAGGCTGCGTGAAAGCGAATATTACCTGAATGAAGCTCAATCTATTACCCATATAGGACACTGGAAACTAAATCCAAAAACAAAAAAAGTTTTTGGCTCAGACGAGCTTTTCAAAATTTTTGACCTTAGCCGAGATGAAGCATCTCTTGAGGCTTTTGTGGAAGTTGTCCACCCGGAGGATCGTGAGTTTGATCTATATCATATTAACAGGGGATTAGAACATGGTGAAGATTGGGATATCGAGCATCGCCTGCTCTTAAAGAACGGTATAGAAAAAACCATTAATGCCATCGGCCGTGTCATTAAGGATGAAAACGGCAATATTGTTGAACTTGTAGGTACAGTCCATGACATAACGGAAAAAAAGAAAAAAGAAGAGGAACTTAAGAAGAAGCAAAACCAGTTACAAGCTATTATAGATGGTACCCAGGCAGTGATATATCTCAAAGATATTGAAGGAAAGTATCTTTTGATAAATAAACAATATGAAAAATTTTTTCATGTCAGACATGAAGATATAATCGGTAAAACTGACTTTGATATTTTTCCAAAAGAGATGGCGGAGGTTTTTCAGGCAAATGACAGAAAGGTTCTGGAATCCAAAACTCCGCTTGAAATGGAAGAGGTTGTACCGCATGATGACAGGCCTCACACCTACATTTCCTTGAAGTTTCTACTTTGCAGATCAGACAACGAACCATATGGTATATGTGGGATTTCTACAGACATTACTGAACGAAAAGAAATGGAAGAAAAAATTGGCACTTTGTCTAACGCTTTAGAATACAGTTCAGCTCATGCAGTCATTACCGATATGGAGGGAAATATTGAATATGTTAATCCGACATTTAGCAAACAAACAGGTTATAACATGAGTGACGTAATTGGGAAAAATCCTCGTATATTGAAATCAGGGGAAACACCACAAGAAACATATAAGGATTTATGGAAGGCGATTAAGTCTGGCAATGAGTGGAAAGGAGAGTTCTGTAATAAGAAAAAAAATGGAGAATTTTATTGGGAACAAGCGTCCATATCTCCAATAATAAATGATAGGGGTGAAATTACAAAGTTTATTGCCGTAAAACAAGACATCACGGAGAAGAAAACAGTAGAGGAAGATCTTTTACGTTTTTCTTATGAAGACGGTTTGACAGGAATTGCGAATCGTCGCACCTTTGATAAGGTTATAAATAGGGAATGGGGTCGTGCGCTTCGAGCAAATAGTCCAATTTCTTTAATTATGTTGGATATAGACCATTTTAAGGCATATAACGACCACTATGGTCACCAACAAGGTGACACCTGTCTTAAGAAAATTGCGAATCAGTTAAAAAAGGAGATAAGGCGCTCTAGTGATTTTGTAGCACGTTATGGTGGAGAGGAGTTCTCCGTTGTGTTGCCTTTTACTGACTCAAACGATGCTTCTAAAGTGGCGGAGAAAATAAGAAAAAGCATCGAGGCGCAGAAAATTCCACATGAAAAATCTGAGACTGGAAGAGTTATTACTATAAGTGCCGGCAGCGCAACTTTAAAGCCGGGTAAGGGACTATCCTCAGAGATGCTTATTAAACAAGCCGATGGGTGTCTTTATGCCGCAAAAAAAGAAGGCCGAAATCGCGTGGAAAATCTTTCAATATAACAAAACCTCACTCCTTTCCTGATCTTATTATGCTAATTATTTTGAGTTTCCTGCAAAAAAATGATCAACATGTAATTAACCATTGAACATGTTCCTGCATAGTTCATTCGCTGCTGATCATACCTGCTGATCTGACAAATGAGAGTAACGCAAGGTCGTTTATTTCATCAACAACCACACACCTAATCTCATTCTTAAAAAGAAGATCGATCACCGTTCTCAGTGATGTACCTTCAGTAACGGTTACCGCATATGACGCCCCAAGTACATCTCTGAATGTTTTGTTTTGCGATTTAATAGGTAAGCGTCCCTTCTTCCAAAATACTTTTAAATAGAAAAATGCTTCAAGCGCTTTTCTTTATTGCGCTCCGGGCATTTAAGCAATTATCGCAAAAATGGTTTGCGTAGCGGCCGCACATTACACAGGAAACATCATCCTGAGATAATTTTAATGCACCTCCGCAGTGATTGCAAAAACTAGCAGATTTTTTATAAAGCACTATTTTTTTGTTAGTTATGTATTTTTTCTTTTTCATAGGAAACCCTTTTCTAAAAAAATTACAGTTAGCAAAATTGATTTAACAATGAGATTCAATTTTTTATAAAAAGGATTCATTTTTTTTTAAATTCTTTTACACATTTGGAACTGCAAAAGTAATGATAATTCCCTTTAATATAACGTCGAATGGCTTCAGATTTCTGAATAAAAGTTTTACAATTCGGGTCTTTTACCATCTCAGTTCCCAGATCATCTTCATTTGGCTTTTGATTAGATTGGGAAAAGAGAGAAAAAATAAGGTACAAAACAATAAAAAGGAGTAAAGCCAAAAAAATTATTCTCATCGATTTAATATTAACATAGATGTTAAATTGAATAAATCCAGGCAGCTAAATTGTAGTCTAACTAATACGCTGTGATTTCCTGATTTTAATTTTAAAAACATTTTTGATTTAATAAATAATTGATTTGAAAGATGAAGAATTAGTGGTAGCATATTTTAAAAGGGTCAACAAGGCAGAGATGCGCCCTGGAATCTGAGGGGGTAGAGGTTTTAGAAAATTTGTGGACGAAGAAAAATATCATTTGGAAATGTGGGGAGAGAATTCCCTTCTAACGTGGGGGGGGCCGCTGAGAAAAGAATTTTTACGATGTGATAATAGTATAAAGGAGAAAAAATGAGCAATTTCATGGGATATACTGATGAGCTAATGGACCACTTCAGCAGTCCGAGAAATATTTTAAAAACTACTGAAGAGGAATACCAGGCCGATGGCATTGGAGAGGTTGGAAATCCCCAGTGCGGGGATATGATGAAAGTATGGATCAAAGTTGATAAAGAAAAAGACCGTATTGTTGATTTAAAATGGAAAACTTTCGGATGCGCCAGCGCTATTGGGAGTACATCTGTTATGTCGGAGATGGTTGTTGAAAATGACGGTATGAAAGTAGATGACGCTTTGAAATTGACACCGCAGAATATTATGGATCGTGTGGGAGGGCTCCCTTCTATAAAGGTTCACTGTTCTGTATTAGGGGATAAAGCTTTGACAGCTGCCATCAACGATTACTTAAAGAAGACAGGCCAAATAGAAAGGATTGAGGAAGAAAAGGCTAAAATAGTTTGCAACTGCCTGAATGTAACCGACCATGAGATTGAAGAATATGTTCTTGATGGTGTAGAAGATTTTGAGACCCTTCAGGAAAAAACAAAAATTTCAACCGGGTGCGGTGGCTGTCGGGAAGAGGCGGAGGCAATCTTTAAACAATATCGGGGAAAATATTTTTCTAAAAAAAATGTTAGTTGACACAATAATAATTAAATGATATAAATTCATAAATTAATTAGGTTGAGTTTAAGAATAAGAACAATGATTTATTTAAATATTTTGTAAGAGATTTTATGAAAGATATCAAAAGGAAGAGTTCTTTTTTAGCGGATTATGTGAAAGATGTAATTGATAAGAAGTATAGAACCAGGAGCTTGGCCGCAGAGGACCTTGGAATTGATGAGTCCGTATTATCCAGGATTTGTTCCGGCAAAAGACCGGGAGTCAGTGAAAGTATTGTGGAAGGTATTTGTGAAAAGCTTGGGCTGGATAAAGCGGAAGGAGTATTAAGACTTTTTCTTAC
>DASCNB010000056.1:0-8037 GCA_036011265.1 Nitrospinota bacterium
ACCTGTTTAATTTTTTTTCGGCTTTTTAATTTTACAAAAGAGACATTCAAAGTGATGCGGTAAACCCAGCTTGAAAAAGCAGCTTTTCCAAGAAATGTATTGATTTTATTACAAACCCTTAAAAATACTTCCTGGGAAACGTCTTCCGCATCTGATTGATTATGCGTGAGGTTATATGCCAGGCTATACACTCTCTTCTGATAACTGCGCACCATCTCATCAAAAGCCTCCGGCTTTCCCGCCTGCATTTCTTTCACAAGTTGTATATCGTTATCAGCCATTAGTTTATATCTTTCAGAGTTTATTTAATATAATAGAAAAGATTAAATTACAAGAACCAAATCTCATAAATTTTAAAAATTATTAATTTCAAACTTTGAAAATCATTTTTTAAAAACTTTTGTCCCCCTCAAGTGCCTCTTGTTAAGGCATCCACATATACATAAATTTTGCCCCGATTCTATCCGCGAATGAATTCATATCTATATTTAAAATATTAATAGTCTGAGGCGCTCCCCGGTAACTCGAGGAATATATGTTTTCTTTATACTGGTGCGGCCTGTGGTAGGTAATAACTTTAGCTTCTTTGAGCCCCGCTTCTTTTTTTGCCAGTTCTATCGCGTCTTCCAGATATCCGATCTGATCAATCATTCTTAGCTTTACTGCCTGTT
Source organism: Nitrospinota bacterium (assembly GCA_036011265.1). Taxonomy (GTDB): domain Bacteria; phylum Nitrospinota; class Nitrospinia; order CAJXCL01; family CAJXCL01; genus CAJXCL01. The sequence goes on from DASCNB010000056.1 coordinate 672, forward strand.
GTGAGGTATAGATCCTACCATCAGCAATTTTTTTAATTTCCTCTGTAGAAAGCTCCTTGCGGCCGGTTTTGACCACATTTAAAAAATTCTGAAAAAGAGAATCGATTATTTCCTGGAATATTTCTTTTTCCTCTTCTGAAAATGGCCGAAATGGAGATGTGATGTCTTTTTTTTCTCCTGATTTGACAGTCTCATCTTCAATTCCTATTTTCTCAAAGAGACCCTTTACATTAAGCTTTACAGCTAACACCCCTATGCTCCCGGTTATCGTTGTCGGATGCGCCACTATTTTATCCGCTGACATTGAAATGTAGTAACCTCCGGAGGTTGAAAGGTCCATCATGGCTGCTATAATCTTAACGTCCTTCTTTTTTTTGAATTCAAACAGTTCATGATAAATAATATCGCTTGCCGTTACCGTGCCACCCGGCGTGTTCACCCTCAAAATAATTGCTTTAATTCTAGTATCGTTTTCCGCTTTATTTAACTGCTCTTTGATCCTCTCAACCATTCCCGGTTCTTTTTTGATCCCTGTAATGTCACTGCTGCTTTTACCTGTGATAAAACCTGTAATATCGATGAGAAGAATTTTATTCTCACCTTTTCCTGTAATGGTTTTTTCTTCATAAGGACTTATTTTGCCGCCAATCCGGACTGTAATCATCGCGCAACCGGCTACGAGGAAAGAGCAGAAAAGGAAAAGAATGCAGAGAGTTCTTTTGAGGTGTTTCAAAGTTGAAAAGATAAAAAAGTTTTTATATTTAACTCACACACTTAGTAGATTCAAAGTCACAAAGGGTAGCGTGCCTTCGACCACAATCAAGATGGCTTAACACCCTTAATCCGGTTACATACTTTTAGCATAGACATTACGTGGTTTAATTCCATCGGATGGCCCTACAACTCCCTCTTTTTCCATGATCTCCACCATCCTTGCCGCCCGATTGTAACCTACCTTTAATTTTCTTTGAATCATAGAGATGGAAGCCTGGCCAGTTCTTGTGACCAGGGCGATTGCTTCATCATATTTTTCATCATATTCTTCATCACTTTCATTTTCTTCTATTTCAGCTTTAACCTTAAAAATATCTGTCAGGAAAATCGGCTTCTGTTGTTTCTTCAAAAATTCGACAACCCTTTTTATCTCGACATCTGTTACCATTGCTCCGTGAATTCGGCTTAACCGTGAGGTCCCCGGCGGAAGAAAAAGCATGTCTCCTTTGCCAAGGAGTTTTTCCGACCCTACCGTATCCAGAATAGTCCTTGCGTCAAATTTAGAGATCACCTGAAAAGATATCCGGGCAGGAAAATTTGCCTTTATGATTCCGGTTAAGACATCTACCGAAGGTCGCTGCGTTGCCACTAATAGGTGAATTCCTGCCGCCCTCGCCATCTGGGCTAACCGGGTCAGGCACTCTTCCACATCCTTGCTGGCAACCATCATCAAATCTGCCAGCTCATCTATAACAATCACTATGAAAGGTATCTTTTCAAGTGGTTTCTCTCTTTCGCCCTCTTGATCTTCACCTTTTTCCGTTCCTTTGGACTTATTACTTTTTTGAGCTTTTTTCTCCTCCTCAATGCACCTGTTATAACCATCAATATTTTTAACCCCTTTTTCCGACATCAGTTGATACCTTTTTTCCATTTCTTCAACTGCCCATCTCAGGGCTGTAGCCGCTTTTTTTGGATTTGTAACAACGGGCGCTATCAAATGAGGTATCCCATCATAGACAGAAAGTTCCAGCACTTTCGGGTCTATCATGATAAACTTTACCTCGTCCGGGTTTGCTTTGAAAAGAATGCTTAGGATCATGGCATTAATACCCACGCTTTTTCCAGAGCCGGTCGAACCGGCTACAAGAAGATGCGGAATTTGGGCGAGATTGGTAATGACCGGCAGCCCTGAAATATCCTTCCCCAGCCCCATAAGTAATTTCTTTTTTGATTTATCAAATTCTTCAGCGGCAAGGATTTCTTTTAAATAAACGAACTCTCTTTTTAGGTTTGGGACTTCAATTCCCACCACTGCTTTTCCCGGCACAGGCGCGAGTATTCTAATCCCAATCGACCGCATCCCCATAGCAAGATCATCGGAAAGACTGACTATTTTGCTGACTTTCACTCCCGAGGCAGGTTCAAATTCATACATTGTAATAACCGGCCCTGGCAAAACCTGGACAATCTTACCTTCTATGCCAAAATCAAGTAATTTTTTTTCCAGGATAGTGGAATTTAGAATCAGATCATTTTCCGATTTTTTAGTTGGCGCTTCTTTCGTGGGAGGGTTGTCCAGCAATGAAATCGCGGGAAGGTGATAACCACCTACTTGATTGTAGAATTCAAATCTATCCTGAACATCAAATTTCTCCGCTTTCCCTGCTTTGGAATCTTTATTTTTTACCTTTAAAGTTGCATCAATATGATTGGCTTCTTTAACAATTTTAGGTGTCGCTTTTTGTTTTTTTACACGCTCCTGGTGAGCTCTTGAAATCTCTCTCCAGGTTTGATATCGAGAATAAAGGTTTTTCAAAAAATTCATTACCACACAGGATATTTTAAATAAAAATGAAAACAGGTCTTTTATCAAATCTACTGTTGAACCGAGAGAGACACGGGTAATTGTGAGAACAGAAAGAAAAAATAAAGTGAATACCGCTATATAAGAACCGACACGGTTTAAAAACCTGGTCAAGTTTGAAGAAACAAAATTTCCTAATATTCCTCCCGACTTAATGCCCTGTTCACCAAAATAATAATCCTGTGAAGAAACAAGGTTTAAAAAGGAACAGAGCGCTACAAACAATAAAATTCCGCCCGTTAAATAAAAAGGAAAACCTATAAATTTGGAACCCCGGATCAAACCCCAGGCAAGAATTAAGATAATAAAAGGAAAAATAAATGCAGCGCTGCCGGACAAAGTGATCAGGACGTCAGAAATATAGGCTCCCACGACCCCCGCGCTATTCTTTGCTGACACCTGTTTTGAGGAGAAAATATCTTTGCTTACAGAAGGGTCGCCGGGATTATATGAGACAAGGCCTGTAAAAGAAAAAATCGCGAAGGCAATTAAAATAATCCCGATAAATTCCCGTGATCTACGACCAAATAGGCTTGTAATAAATGATAAAGATACAGCCTTTTTCTTTGCCGTTTTCTTCGACATAATTTTAATATATATGAAATTATGGAAAAGGCAAGAATTTTTATATTAGTAGTGGCAGTGCCACAACCATAATTCGGCATGGAAAACCGAATTCAAGTCTTCGTAGCTACTCTCCTTTGGGCGAATCTGCGGAGCTAATTAGACGCTTTCCAGAGGAAAGCCGCCCGAAGGGTTAAAACCAGGGATGGTTGAAATCAAATGGGCTACCGCCCGATTGACTCAAAAAATTTTGCAGTGCAGAGTATCTCTATTCTGCTTGTTTTTGTTTTTTAATTTCTGGAAATAAAATATAAAAAAACAAGAAAACATCCGGCGAGAGAAATATTACAAAGCAGAGCGCCCGCAAAAAACCATTTATTTAGTATCCGCTGATTTACATCTGAAAAATATTTATGATATTTATGCGGCGCTATCCACCATTTTTCTATCTTAAAGTTTGTTTGCCTTTTTCTGCTAAAGAGCAGGAAATGATAATAACATCCCGCGGGGACCCCAAGCAACAAACCGGTTGCTATTAAAATTATTCCGGTTTGCAATATGATCAACATGTTGAAATAGTGCATCAACGAGAAAAAGACAATAACAATTAAAATAACTCCAATAATTAGAAATTCCATCTCTTATTATCAAATTAAAATTCCATCGGAAATAAAACTTCGCGAATTGGATTCCAGAGCAATAAAAAAAAGCAGGGTCAATATTTCTGTAATCTCCACTATCCCCAATGAAAGATTTTCAGGAATCCCGTTTATTTTTCTTTGGTATAACCTCTCAAAGAAAACCGTTGTAAAAGTTATCATCATAAAAATAATAATCCCGTTTATTCCCAACAACAAAGTAATAATTGAAGTAATGACTGTACCTACCCAAAAGTCCTTTACATCTATTTCTCCATAAAGCGGGTTAATATCTACATTTTGCCTGGGCCTGCTCATCTGCAAATAGGGGAAAAAGATCAAAGACCATCTCCCCATAACCGGCATAACCAGCAAAACCGCATTTTTCCAACCCGGAACAATATTGTTCAATAAAATAAATTTCATCATTAACACAAAGAAAAGGACAAGAAATAATTTTAATTCAATATTTGATGGTATCGATTTGGTTTTGGAAAAGCCGGTGATTCCTGTAACCATGGAAAGAAAACCTTTTAAATGTTTTGCCTCTGTAAATACCAGCAGGAACAAAATAAGGAGAATATCAATAACCGGAGAAGGCAAAAAATGGCTGGTTATAAAATTTATTAGAACAAGGAAGAGGCCTATGTAAAATCCGGCAAAGGGAAAAAACAATAGAGACTGTTTAATTTCTTTATCTGAAATTTCACTGTGGCTGTCTTTTTTAGAAATGGTTAAGTGGCTAACTGCGGTGAAGAGTTTATTGGCAAAATCCTTCATGGGAAACAAGAGTGAAAGTGTTTAGCGAACGTATTCCCCGCTGTTTGCGGCGAGGCTCTATTTAACCGCAATACTTAAATCAGTAATTTCCGCGGCATTGACAATGCCCATTATTTTAACGATAAGCCCATAATCAAGTTTTTCATCTGCCCTGACCACAACCGCTTTTTTTATTCCCAGTTCTTCTTTCTTTTCTTTTAATCGTTTTTCTAAAGTGTTAAAATCCATTTCGGTACCGTTCAGAAATATCTTTTTATCTAAACCTATTTCAATCACATAATTTTTTATCTTGTCTGCAGTAACTGACGCCTTTGCTTCCGGAAGAGAGATGTCCATCCGCCGTGAAAAATCAATAAAAGAGGTCGAAACCATAAAAAATATCAAAAGGAGAAACACAACGTCAATCATTGGCGTTAAGTCCAGGCTGAAATCTTCTTCTCCTTCTTTTCTGAACAGCATAGTTCTTTATTCCCTCACTAGACTACTACACAAACAATAAATATTTTTTAGGGCAGAGAGTTTTTTGTTTAGAACATTTATATTTTGATCATTTGCATTTGTTTCGAATTCAAGCCTTTACTTAATTTCTTCATTGGGCGAATCTTGGTCGATTTTTTTACCAAAAACTCGACATTCTAATTTCGGATTTTTAACACTTGATTCAGCAAATTATTATGTTCAAAGTTTCGACGTTTTATCTCAAGTCACTGAGAGTTTATTTTTTAGGAACAAGTTCTTCAATAAGCTGAAGAGAAATTTCTTCCATTTCAAAGATAAACCTGTCGATTTTTGCTCTGAAGTAATGATATAAAGCCAACGCCGGTATTCCAACCATCAACCCTGCTGCCGTAGTTATCAATGCCTCGGAAATACCACTGGCCACCATCCCCGGATTCCCTGTTCCAAACTTGGATATAACCGCAAACGCCCTAATCATTCCCAGCACAGTTCCAAGCAGACCTAGCATCGGGGCAAGGTTGGCCACAACACCCAGCATACGCAAATTTGAATTCAAAAGTGAAGCTTCATGCTGGCCCATCCCTTCTATAGCCCGTTCAATTTCAATGATTCCATAAGAAGAGCGAAAAAGTCCTGCTTTTAAAATTCTTGACAGGCAGATATCATATTGGTGACAAGCTTCTATAGCTTTTTGCTTTTCCTGTTTATGCCAATGCTGTCGAAATGTCATCAAAAATTCGGGGTTGATAATTTTCTTTCGGCGAAGATGATAGCTACGTTCGATGGTTATCCCTAAGGTCAGGACTGAACAAAAAATCAACGGGTACATAATTATCCCGCCTCTTTTGACAATGTTCAAAGCTCGCCATTTAGATGATCCGGAAAGTGCCTGCGTTTCTTCCTGGGCAAAAGAAATATCGCTGAAGATACTGAAAAATATAAGCGCGCTTAAAATGGCAGCAAATGTTATATATTTACGATGGAACTTCAAATATGTCTCCAAGCATGTAATTAAACGCGTTTAATATAACATAAAGCTGCAAAGTGCCGCAACCGATGGGAGCTGCTGCTCCACTGAACAAACAAAAAAAAATTGTCCAATAAATAAGATTTTAAATTGTAATAGCATAAAAAACAGAGTATCCAAAATGGGTATTGAATATCCCCGTGGCAAGGCAGCTGGGAATGCGCTCGCTTAGCACATTCAATTATTTTGACTGGATAAAAATTGCAGGTATAATGACAGATACAATGCAAGACATACATCTGGAAAAAATTATTATCCTCGACTTTGGCTCTCAGTATACCCAGCTGATAGCAAGAAAAATCAGGGAGCAAAAAGTTTATTGTGAAATATTGCCGTGTAACGCGCCTTTTGAAAAAATTAAGTCATGTAACCCAAAAGGGATCATCTTCTCCGGTGGTCCGTCCAGTGTATATGAAAAAAATGCACCCCTCTGCTCTAAAGAAATCTTTGAACTGAACATCCCTGTCCTCGGTATTTGTTATGGCATGCAGCTTATGGCGCATCTCTTAAATGGAAAAGTGGCTTCCTCTTCCAAAAGGGAATACGGCAGGGCTCTCTTAAAACATTCAACTTCCTCCCCCCTGTTTTACGGTCTCAAGCAGGAAATCAAAGTCTGGATGAGTCACGGGGATAGAATTGAATCATTGCCGGAAGGTTTCACATCCACCGCACAGACCTGCAATTCTCCTTATGCGGTAATGGAAGACAATAAACGGAATTTTTACGGCCTGCAATTTCATCCGGAAGTAGCCCATACAGAGCATGGGGTGGACATATTAAAAAATTTCATATTCAAAACATGCGGGTGTTCCGCAACATGGGACATGGGATCTTTTATAGAATACTCTGTTCAAGACATAAAAAATAGAGTGAATGGCGGCAAAGTCTTATCCGCTCTGAGTGGCGGAGTGGACTCTTCCGTGGTATCTGTTTTAATTCACAAAGCCATCGGCAACCAATTAACATGTATATTTGTAGATAACGGCCTGCTTCGAAAAGGAGAAGCAGAAAAAGTAGTTAGCACTTTCAAAGATCATTTTCATATAAACCTGATATATGTGGATGGAAGCAAACAGTTTCTCGAACGTCTTAATGGTGTGAAAGATCCTGAAGAAAAGAGAAAAATCATCGGGAATGAATTCATCAACATATTTGAGCAGGAAGCCAAAAAAATTGGCAAAGTAGACTTCCTGGCACAGGGCACGTTGTATCCTGATGTCATAGAGTCTGTTTCTTTTAAAGGTCCGTCCGCCGTAATCAAAAGCCATCACAATGTAGGCGGCCTGCCCAAACGAATGCGCTTAAAATTAATAGAAC
>DASCNB010000057.1:0-8868 GCA_036011265.1 Nitrospinota bacterium
AACGACTTCTGTCTCCCTTATCTTACTGATGATCTGTTCTGCTTTAAAACGCTTTCGAGCCATAATAATACCCCCTTTCTTATCCAAGTTTATAACAATACTCTCTATAAAAGTGGATCAACTTTCGGGGGGCAGGTCAAAGATTCCTAATAGCTTGTTACGGGGAGCTTCAATTGTGGTTGCGGCTCTGCCGGGCCGTGTACTCAGCAACCTCTGCGGCAAAAAAAAACGGTTTTATATGTTTGTAGTACTGATGAAATGATGAATACGAAAATCCGCGCTTTTCTGCGTCCAAAAAAAAGAATTTTTTTATTAATAACAGTAAGTACCACCTGTCTATTTATATCTCTTACTTCCAGTTTATCTGCCGCTGAAATAGCTGTTATCAAAAGCAAGAATATTGAACCGTTCAATCTCTCCCTTAAAGGTTTCAAGGAAGTAGTAAAAACCGATTTAAAAACAAATGATATGGAAGCAAATCTAAAAAAGGGTCTGATCATCATAAAAAAAATTAAATCAGAGAAACCCAATTTAATTTTAGGGCTGGGGGCAAAGGCAGCATACATAGCAAGCAACAATGTAAAAGATATTCCCATTGTTTACTCCATGGTATCAGACCCTGAACGTTATAAAATATCCGGGAAAAATGTAACCGGAGTAAAGCTCGATATTCCGCTGGAAAAGCAATTCAAGGTTTTTAAAGAAGTAATGCCCAACTTTAAAAAAATTGGTGTAATTCTCAGCAAGGACAGATCGGAAGTAATTGTAAATAACGCCCGATCTATTTTGAAGAATATGGGCGTGGAGTTGGTCTTGGCACGGATAACTTCTAAAAAGGAAATTCCATCTGCTGTGGAAAAGATACTGTCGGAAGTTGACTTCCTCTGGTTAATTTTCGATCCATTAGTAACTGCTTCTCCCCGCATTATCCAGGAGATTATTATTTTTCAAGCGCTTCAAAAACGTATACCAGTCATCGGGTTTAACAAGTGGTCGGTAACAAAGGGCGCTTTATTAAGTCTTTACAGTGAATATGAAGATATTGGGATACAAACAGGGAAAATCGTAAATCGTATTCTGCAAGGGGAAATGGCCTCATCAATCCCGGTAGAATCCCCCGATCAGATAAAGTTGTTTTTCAACGAGAAGGTCATAGCGCGGGTAAGCTCTAAAATAAAACTAAACATTCCTGATAACGCGCTTATCTGGGAAGGAGAATAATATAATTGACGATTGATAATGGAATTGAAGGTTGTTTGTGTATAAAAATTCAATCGACAATCGCAAATTGAAAGTGTTATGAAAATCAAATCTCTTATATTTCGGATGATGGCATATTCCACGGTGATGGTTTTCATTGTAGTATCTACCCTCGCTTTTATTCTCCTGTATTACCATAACAAGCATGTATGGGAAGAGTTCGATCTGAGGACGGTTTCCCTCTCATCCGCGCTGTCTCATGACCTGGAACTTCTTGTGCTGCTTGAAAATAAAAAAGCCATAGAAAGAATGCTGGAAGGTGTACTAAAAGTTCAGGACGTTGTTTCCGCGTCTGTTTTCAATAAGAATGGCAAACTTCTTGTTCGAAGCGGAAACCCTTCCTCTGTTCCTTCTAAGCATCATAATGTAGTCCATTCCACTATAGAAGTTGAGTCTGATGAAATGACGGAGGAGCTGATAGAGCCGGTTAAAGGGAAAGGTTCGGAAAAAATAGGCAGCGTGGAAATCATATTCAGCACTCTCAGGCTGAAGAATCAAATAATGAGAATGATCTCTCTTGTCATCTTCTTTATGATAACTATCATAGTCCTCAGGATTATAAGCGACTATTTCTTCACCCGGCGTATAACAAACCCCATTAAGAAACTGGTTGTCAGTTCAGAAGCAGTGGCGAAAGGCGACCTGACACAAAGGATAGATGTCAAGCGTAGAGACGAAATAGGAAAGCTAGCTTCCAGTTTCAATGCGATGATTATATTCTTGAAAGAGCGGGATGATGAAATTAGGGATCACCAACATCAGATAGAAGATGATATGATTAAATTAGATGCCTCTCTTAAAGAAAAGGAACTGCTTTTAAAAGAGATTCATCATCGTGTTAAAAATAATATGCAGGTAATATCCAGCATGCTCAGGCTTCAATCAAGATATGTCAATGAAAAAAAGGACATTGAGATATTCAAAGATTGTGTAAACAGGATAAAATCCATGGCCCTTATTCATGAAAAACTTTACAAATCTAAAGATATGGCCCATATCGATTTTAAACTCTATATCAGAGACCTGGCAAAAGAATTATATCGATCTTACGTGGTTGATAGAGGTATAATTGCGCTAAATTTAGATGTCGAGAATATTTTTCTTGGAATTGAGACGGCCATTCCATGTGGATTGATCATCAATGAATTGATTGCCAATTCTTTGCAACATGCTTTTCCGGGCGACAGGAAGGGAAAAATCAGTATCATTCTCCGGTTTACCCCGTTAAATAAAACCGCCGACGAAGTCAGTGGTAAAATTAAAGAGGTTGACGATAGCGATCTAAAAACACCATCAGCCAATACTTCTTTAACGGGGCTTGCGGACAATAAAAATGATTTTGAACTGATTGTCAGTGATAACGGTATCGGCTTGCCAAAAGACCTGAATCTAAAAAATACCGGTTCATTGGGCCTGGAGCTGGTCCACACTTTAACAAAACAACTTCATGGCGAGATGGAGGTAGTCAGAACTGAAGGAACAAAATTCAAAATTAAATTTCAAGAATTAAAATATAGGGAAAGGATATAGAAGATTGACGGTTTTCGATTGACGATTGAAGTTTAAAAACCAATCAACAATCGTCAATTGCAAAGTTAGTCAAAAATAGTCAATCAAAACCGGGGGAATTCCATGTCAAAAACACAGATTATGATTGTTGAAGATGAAGGTGTTGTTGCCGCAGATATAGAGGAAAGTTTGAAAAGTTTAGGATATGAAGTCGTCGCAGTAGTGCCTTCAGGAGAAGAAGCGTTAAAAGAGATAAAAGATAAAAAACCGGATTTAGTGCTGATGGATATTGTATTAGATGGCAAGATGAATGGGATAGAAACAACGAATGAGATAAATTCTCGTTTTGATATTCCGGTTGTATATCTTACTGCCTATGCAGATGAAGAAACGTTAGAACGGGTAAAAGTTACTGAGCCATTAGGATACATTATTAAACCGTTTGAAGATAGAGAATTACACACTATCATTGAGATGGCTCTTTACAAGCATAAGGTGGAGAAGAAGCTAAAAGAGAGTGAAGAGTGGCTTTCAACGACTCTCAAGAGTATTGGCGATGCAGTGATTGCCACCAACTCAAAGGGTGGCGTGAAGTTCATGAATGGAGTTGCCCAGCTATTGACCGGTTGGAAGGAAGAGGACGCTATAGGTAAAACACTGGAGGAGGTCTTTCATATTGTAAGCGAAGAGACAGGGAAAAAGGTGGAGAACCCTGTAAAAAGAGTGCTCAGGGAGGGGGTGGTAGTTGGCCTGGCAAATCATACTGTATTAATAGCCAAAGATGGAACAAAACAACCCATTGATGATAGCGGTGCGCCAATTCGGGATTCCCATGGAAACATCATTGGTGTTGTTTTGATATTCCGTGATATTACTGATCGCAGGCGAGTAGAGAAAGCGCTGGCTAATGAAAAGGAACTCCTGGCAGTTACGTTTCGCAGTATTGGAGATGGCGTTATTACTACAGACAGATCGGGAAATATAATGCTAATCAATAAAGTAGCTGAAGGTTTAACCGGCTGGACACAAGGTGAAGCTATTGACAAACCTCTATCCGAGGTTTTCCATATTATAAATGAAAAAACCAGAGTGAGTTGTGAAAATCCAGTAGAAAAAGTACTTCAGACTGGTGAAATAGTTGGCCTGGCAAATCATACTGCGCTTATAGCAAAAGATGGTACGGAGCGGTCCATTGCTGATAGCGGCGCTCCTATACGTGATAAAGAGAGTAATATTATTGGCGTAGTTCTGGTATTCCGTGACATAACTGAAAAGAAAAAAATGGAAGATGAACTCATAAAAGTGAGAAAATTAGAATCGGTAGGTATTCTTGCCGGAGGCATTGCCCATGACTTTAATAATTTGCTGACCAGTATATTAGGCAATGTTTCTCTGGCAAAGTCGTGTGCAAAAAAAGATGATCAAATCATTCGGATCTTGGATAATGCGGAAAAGGCATCCATACAGGCAAGAAATTTAACTCAGCAATTGCTTACTTTTTCCAAAGGGGGAGCGCCAATTAAAAGTACTGCCTCTACTGCGGAATTAGTTAGAGATTCAGCGGCTTTTGCTATGAGAGGCTCCACCGTCAAGTGTGAATTTTCTTTTCCTGATGATCTTTGGGCAGTTGAAGTCGATTCAGGACAGATCAGCCAGGTTATAAATAATTTGATAATCAATGCGGACCAGGCTATGCCTGAAGGCGGAATCATTGAAGTGAGCGCTGAGAATATTGCTATAAGTGCGAAAGATGTTTTGCCGCTGGATGAAGGAAACTATGTCAGGATATCCATAAAAGACCAGGGCATCGGGATATCCAAAGAGCATCTCAAAAAAATATTTGATCCCTATTTTTCAACTAAACAGAAAGGAAGCGGTCTTGGATTAGCGACCTCCTATTCCATCGTTAAAAGACACCGGGGATACATTACCGTAACATCTGAATTAACCATTGGAACAACCTTCCACATTTATCTTTCAGCTTCTCAAAAAGAAACCACCCTAAAGAAGAAGGAGAAAAAAGTAGATCTTATAGGTAAAGGGAAAATTCTGGTAATGGATGATCTAGAGATTGTAAAAGAATTAGCCGATCTCGCGCTGAGAAGGATGGGCTACGAAGTAGAGCTTGCCGAAGACGGTTCCAAAGCAATAGAGTTGTATAAGAAAGCAAAGGAGTCAGGAAAACCCTTTGATGCCGTGATTATGGATTTAACTGTTCCAGGAGGCATGGGAGGCAAGGAAGCCATTCAAAAGCTGCTCGAAATAGATCCAAAAGCTAAAGCAATTGTTTCAAGTGGTTATTCTAACGACCCGGTAATGGCTGATTTTAGAAAACATGGCTTCGTCGCTTTTCTCGTCAAACCATTTAAACTCGAAGAACTGCATAAAGTGCTGGCCGAAGTGCTGCAAAAAAAATGATAAGTGTTATTATTCCTACCTATAACAGGTATTCTTTTCTTGAGAAGGCAGCTAAATCGGTTTTCAAGCAATCTTTAAAAGATTTTGAGCTTATCGTTGTTGATGACGGTTCTGAGGATGGGACTAAGGAACTAATCCAATCCTTTTGTGACGAACGCGTTCGTTATTATTATCAGGAGAATAGAGGAGTTAGCTCAGCAAGGAACAAAGGAGTTATCGAATCAAAAGGAGATTTAATAGCATTTCTGGATTCCGATGATTCCTGGAAAGAAAAGAAACTTGAAAAACAGGTAAAGTTCATGGAAAGTACTTCCTGCCTCATTTCCCATACACAGGAGTTATGGTATCGCAGGGGTAAAATTCTGAATCAGAAAAAAAAACACAGGAAGTGTTCCGGGGATTTATTTAAAAAAAGTCTGGAGATGTGTTCCATAAGCATCTCTACAGTAATGATAAGGAAATATTTATTTGATGAGGTTGGTTTATTTGACGAAAATCTTCCGGCATGTGAAGATTATGATCTGTGGCTTAGAATTACGTCTAAATATCCTGTTCATTTGTTAGATGAAGAATTAACTGTCAAAGATGGAGGGAGACCGGATCAATTATCACAAAAAACACCTATGCCGGACCGGTTGAGAATCCAGTCAATATACAAATTACTTGATGATGGTGTACTGGATAAAAATCAAAGTGTTCTCGCTGAAAAAGCATTGCATAAAAAGTGTAAAATTTACACAGACGGATGCAGGAAGCACGGAAGAGATGAAGAGGCGCTAAAGTATGAAAGCATTTTAAAAGAAATCCTTAATAAATATTAAAACGACATCACCTTTTTTTGATTTTCAGTAGTAGTTCTGGTAGATTCAGAAAATATCATACGGTCATGCTAAAGAGTATAAAATAGCTTCCATTTCTATTGACTTTATAACGCCATGCATCTATTTGTCATAACCTGGAAAGAATCCTTAAACGACCTTTTAGAATTTTATGAATCTAATCGGCCCGAATTCTACCTTTTTTTCCCTTTTTTATTTCTGTTTTTTATCCTCATAAATATAACCTGTTACTGGGGGGCAATGGTTACTGCCTTTCCGGAACTGGTTTTCGGGAGTTCTTTTACTTATTATTTTAAAATTCAGTTTCCCGTGGGAATTCTTGGGGCCTTATTTGACAGCCTGTCCTTTTTTATAACGATTTTAATAATAAGAAAAGCCCTGGAATCAACCACAACAATGAAGTACATCGGGCATCTTTCTATTGATTTTATAATAGCAGTTCTGGCAACTTTCTGGGTCGTTTTTGTCTTTTCCATTTCCGGCTGGCTCATACTGCTACTCCAGCATGAAAACGTACTCCTTTCGGAAAGAAATGATGAATACAAAGATTTGGTTGTTTCTGCTGTTAAACAACCCACTGAAAATTTAAGAAATATTTATTTCGGTCTGATTATGGGAATATCTGCAATGATTCCGACCTGCGTACACATGTATCTGTCTTTCGTATCTGTTTTTCGAGTCCTCAGAAGATAGTTATTATCCATTTAAAATATAATTGATAGAAAGATATTTGCCTGCAGCAAAAAAGGAAATATGAGAAAGATGAAGAGGTTTTTAAATATAAGAAGGTGTTAAAAGGAATGCTTGATGAAAGTGTTTAGCGAACACATTCTCTGCTGATTGTGGCGGGGTCAGAAAGCGAGCCCCCCCTTAATCCCCCTTGTCAGGTGAGATTAAGGGGGTGTATATATTCTCCACTCAAGATTTCCCGAGGTTTACAGAGCTAAGCTCAGCTTTGCCGCTGGGAATCTTCAATATTGAGTGGACATCAATGACATGATATTTATTAAAAAATTATCTTTTTAGCTTTCTTTCTTTTCCCAGTAATCTATACTATAAACTTGTAAAAGTGTGCTTTTTTAGCAATGTTATGCTTGCGGCTTCGGAGCGGCAGCTCCATTTAATTTCAACCATCCCTGGTCTCAACCCTTCGGGCGGCTTTCCTCTGGAAACCGTCTAATTCGGTTTTCCATGCCGAATTATGGTTGTGGCCTTGGCCACTCTATGACCTCGTGCATTTCAAAAACATTAGGACCTGCGAACATGTCAGGGAGAGGTTTATTTTTGTGTGCTTCTTTAAATTCTTTACTTTCTGTCCAGGACGCAAAGGTTTCTTTATCTTTCCAATAAGTTAGTATAACGTAGCATTCGGACTCAATGGGTCTTAAAACCTCATTCCTGATAAACCCCGGCATACGATCCACTTTCCGCGCGCGATTCTTAAACCTCTCTTCAAAGGCCTTCTCAAACCCTTTTGCGACACTGATTCTATTGGCAACAACGATCATCTCATTCCCTTTACTGATTCCATACTTCTTCAGGCATAAGAAGACGGTCCACGGGCTGACCATTTTCAATGTGTTTTTCTATTATTTCAGGAACATCCTCCGGAGTTACTTTGTTGTACCAGGTGCCATCAGGATAGACGACAACCATGGGTCCTAAACTACACGGGCCCAAGCAGGAAGATCCACTGAGCATGGCTTTCCCGAAAAGATTTTTCGTTTCAAATTCTTGCTGAAACATGGACATAACATCATTGGCTCCAGTAGAGCCACAAGAACCTCTCGGGTGTCCCGGCGGTCTTGAGTTCATACATACTAAAACATGTCTTTCTGGTTTTGGCATTAAACTTCCTCCTTTAAATAGAATGTTTAAGCAGCATTTTATGCCAATACTGCCAAAATATAATTAACGATTAGACTAGGGGATTGTAAAAAGGTTCTAAAAAAATATCGATATTTAGAAAATAGTTAATACAATAAAAGCATGAAGCTATTATCATAAATTAAAGCTATGCCTTTATCAATTTTAAGGTAGATGAGTGAAGGAGCTGTTTCTTCTTAAAATCTATTCAAATAATTAGCACTGTTGCATTTAATATGAAATAGATTATGGGTATATTGCACTCAAAATGGATTTCAGATTATTCTAAATGAGAAATATCAGGTAGAACATTAATATTCTTTCTGGTTCTTTCTAAACATTATTCCTGAAATTAAGAAAAACAACCATGTAGTTTTTCCTTTTTCCAGGAATTCCTTTCGGATATTTTATTAAGACGTCTCGCTCCATTTCCTAATAACCACAATATTTTTAATGAGATACAAGAGCTAAGAGAGAATAAGTAGTTGCTACATCATACGACATGTCTGCCAGGGAAACGGCAGTAAAAGTTTTGAAAAATATCCGGATAAATCAATAAGTTAATAAACTTAAATGAGCCGCAAATTTGACAAACGACTTAAAAAGCCAAAAAATCGCATAATCGCTGGACTAGAAAATGGGGGACGGTTGCTGGGGGTAGGTCACTGAAATCGATGCGGGTAGCATAACGGTTACCAGCTTCTTATTGGTGTTTCTTATATAGTTCGTTAAAAAAACGCAATTCCCTCTCCAGGTCATATTTATCTATCGCTTTCATGTCTAATAATATATCGCCCAGGGATGGTGACATGCCCCCAGTATTTGTACCACTCTTAGAGTTAGTTCCATTTCATTATTCCTTCATCTAATGCGTAGCATAAAATGAAGGAATCGGCTCAATAAATTCCGGTGCTGGTGGTTTATAACCTAAAGAGCTATGAGGTCGAACAGTATTATATTCTTTTCTCCACTCCTC
>DASCNB010000058.1:0-2880 GCA_036011265.1 Nitrospinota bacterium
GTAGTCAACTCCAGTGTACTTGAAAGTGAAACCCACAGTAAGCCACAGTAATGATTTTAAAAGTAAACTAATAGATTTATAAGGAAAAAATGGTCGGGGCGAGAGGATTTGAACCTCCGACCCCCTGCTCCCAAGGCAGTTTCTAGCGTTTTTTAAATTATTTTTAACGACTTGATTTTAGGTTAGTTTGGCCGCTAGTCTTTACTTTACAAGATTTTATATCAGTTTCTCAATTACGAGGATTAAGGTGGGTTAAGGCTGATTAAGATTATTTTAGACACAATTTGGACACAGTAAAATGTCTATCGTAATTGGTGGTTCCTGACAATTCTTGCCGTTTCAATGACACAAAACTCCATGAAGTAGTATTGCGAGTTAGCCCAAGTTATAGTCCAATCTGCTGGTAAATATCAAGCACTAATGGTATCCGATTCCATTTTTCCATGAGCCCTAAATATGCTATCATTCTGCATTAATTCTTAGAGGCCAAAGTAGTTTTCGATGTGATGATTATAAGAAACGATACTTCTGGTAGTTGTTATTACAGTATGAAAGGCTAATATCTATGGATTTGATGATTCTTGGCGCTATTGTAGTCCTAATAATTCTTGTCATTATATTGTTACTTAAAAAGCCATTCAATAAGGATGCAATTAATTCTTTCCTTAAAGACCAATTTATTACTTTTCAAGGTCAAATCAACAAAGAAATGAATTCGACAAGGTCAGAAATCAATGATTCAAAAGATAAGATGTCAGATCATACTATCAAGACCATTGAGACAATCACAGAAATGAATAAAACAATGCAAAAGATTATTCAGCAACAAGAGGAGACCAGTAAGCTAGGTCATTCCCTAAAAGATTTACTTCAATTGCCAAAGCTTCGTGGCAGTTATGGGGAAGAGGTACTTGAGGAGATGCTTGAAAGAGTTCTTCCGAAAGGAGTTTGGGAGCGACAGTATGTAATTGATGGAAGAGAAAAAGTTGATGTTGCCATTAAATATAGAGATGTTGTTGTCCCAATAGATTCAAAGTTTCCAAGGGATGATTATCAGCGATATTTGAATTCCACCTCGGATGACGAAAAAACTCAGAACTGGCGCAGTTATGAGAATTCGGTCAAGACGCAGATCAGGAGTATTAATAATAAATATGTAAAGCCAGAAAAAGGGACTTCTGATTTTGCACTTATGTTCATACCATCCGAGGGGGTATATTATGAAACTATTGCTGAAAAAAACCATCTCGGTGATCCTTCCAAAATTTATGAATTTGCACAAGAGAACAAGGTTATTCCTGTAAGCCCAAATACTTTTTATGCCTTTTTGCAAATAATAATTCAAGGAATAAGGAATATTGAGCTGATTAAAAACACACAAAAATTACAGGTAAAGCTTACAGAAATTCAAAAATCGTTTGAGCAGTTCTATAAAAAACATGAGGACATTGGCAAAAATCTAGAAAAAGCGGCTGAATCCTACAGAATTGGAAATGACCATGTTGAGCGATTTAAGAATAGGCTTGACGATACATTGCGCTTAGAAGGGATGAACGATACAAAGGAGATTACCGAAAAATCCCCAGAAGAATAACCACTATTTGCATGACTCTTTTTCATGTTTGTACCAGCCTCATTCTAATTTAACTCCTTACCCCACCAACCCATGACCTGCCATTTCTATCACACAAAATTACCACATAAAAAAAGGGTTACAGGTGGCTTATGTCTGTAACCCTATATGAAGAAAAAAATATCATGGACTTGGCACGCACCGGCATCGTCATGTTCAAGCTTCGGTTTCCCTCCGTGCAATCGTACCTTAACAAAGGCCACGCTCTCGTCACGGGGGCGGACGACGACTTCATGTTGCAAAAAAACCAGGCCCAGAATTGGCATGACTACAACAATGTAGCGCGGGATTTTGACTGGGCGTAACCCCGATCAACTGACCGGAAAGCTGTAATTTTTATAGTATAAGAGGGTCACGATTAAGAGTCTATCATTCCTTTTTATCCGGTTCCTTTTCTTGTTCCTGGTCTCCCAAGATGGTTTTTAGTGGACAAGCTTTAAACATCAGGCATTTTTCGCAACCAATTGCCAATGCTACGGGACAGAGAGTCATCACTTTCACCTCCTTATAAAATTAAAACCTAAATGAATAGTAAAAAAATGAAACACAACAGTACAGGGAGAAAGACTTCATTAAAGGCTATCTCACTCTTATTTCGTACTTAGTAATATTGTTATTCAAAAAGCTCCAGCCCCATCCAGTTACCTTGTTATTGTCAAAAATAATAGGCGTGAGTTCATCCTCAGAAATTGCAGATGCTTGGCTCCAACCAATTGGACCCACTTTTGTTTCATGCTTTTTGTCTGTCAGGTAGAAATAGACTTCAAACACTTTATCTTTACCCTGTAGGATTTCATTGCGGTAGGGATTGGTGACAGTTAGCTTTTCTTTATTGGCATAAACGTCTTGGGCAGACTGGGTTCCCATAATTTCCAACACCTGTTGCTTGGTCATGCCAATTGATAACTTTAGTAATTTTTAACGATTTTGTGTTCTTATTGAATCAATCTTGCCAAGACTTGTAGGGACGCATCCATTGAGAAATATCCCCCCTATCAAAATAATGATATATATTTTAAAAATATTTCTCATAGAAATTCCTCCTATATCCTATTATTTTAAAGAAAGTATATGGCTTTTAGTTGTACCAGTTTTCATTAGATGTTTTCTATATTATACTCCTCTTTGCTGGTCACATATCAAGCACTATTTGTATCCGATAATCCTTTTCCCGCTTCTGCTGAATATGCTATCATTAAGCATTAATCCTCATAGGAGCAGAAACCATGAAGCTGTTCCATTTCCAA
>DASCNB010000059.1:0-9658 GCA_036011265.1 Nitrospinota bacterium
AAGTTTTTAAACTCTGTTTCCCAGTATCTGAGAACGTAAGGTTCTACTTCAGCCAGCTTAGCCACTTCTCCAATTTTAAAAAATAATTTGTTTGGAATATACATTAACTAACCATGTCTAACCATTTAATTTGTAATATGTTATGATATATAGCATCTATTTTGTTGTCAGTCAAACAAATTCTGGTACTGGGTCATTTGGCACTTCCAAAAACTAATTTTTTTGTGATCAAAACCCCCATAAACTCCCTTTGTTATGGGGGGATAAAAAAGATGAAGTGAGTTTTAGGAAGTGCTCTTAATTTTATCTTTTCCAAGAAAATGTTTTAAGTCAGAAAATTGAAACTGAGCTACTATGCAAAATCTCTATCTCTTTAAAAAAATAATGGTATAATGAAATTCTTTTTTTAATTAATCCAAAATTATATGTGAGCTCTATGGTAGTCTCTTTTTTGAAAAAAATAGTCGGAACCAAGAATGATCGCGAATTAAAGCGTCTGGATCTCTATGTCCGGGAAATTAATTCTCTTGAACAGGGCATTCAGAAGCTCTCTGACGATGAGTTAAAAGGTAAAACTCAGGAATTTAAAAACAGACTGAATCAAGGTGAGTCTCTTGAGGAACTCCTCCCGGAAACTTTTGCTGTTGTTCGTGAAGTTGGGAAAAGAACACTCAGTATGCGCCATTTTGATGTCCAATTGATAGGCGGGGTTGTACTTCATGAAGGGAAAATAGCAGAGATGAAAACAGGGGAGGGCAAAACCCTGGTGGCTACGCTTCCAATCTACCTGAATGCCTTAACAGGAAAAGGGGTCCACCTGATAACGGTAAATGATTATTTAGCGAGACGTGATAGTGAGTGGATGGGTACAATTTACAAGTTTCTTGGTATGAGCGTTGGAGTGATCCAACACGATATGAACGATAAAGAACGCCAGGAAGCTTATCAATCTGACATAACTTACGGCACCAATAATGAGTTTGGATTTGATTATCTGCGCGACAATATGAAATTCGATAGCGCCGAGTTTGTACAAAAGCACTTAAATTATTCCATAGTGGATGAAGTGGACAGTATTCTGGTAGATGAGGCAAGAACTCCTTTGATTATTTCAGGGCCTTCAGAAGAGTCAACCGACAAATATTACAAAATTAACCGGATAATCCCTTCGCTGAAAAAAGGAAATGATTTTGAAATAGAAGAGAAAACCCGCGCTGTCACATTAACGGAAAGCGGGGTGGCTAAAGCTGAAAAACTTTTGAATTTAAACAACCTTTACGATCCTAAAAATATCGAAATCCTGCATCATGTAAACCAGGGGCTAAAAGCACACGCCATTTTTAAAAGAGATGTGGATTATGTTGTGAAAGAGGGGGAGGTGCTTATTGTTGATGAATTTACAGGAAGGATGATGCCTGGCCGGAGATACAGTGACGGATTGCACCAAGCTCTTGAAGCAAAAGAGAGCGTGAAGATTGAAAGCGAAAACCAAACCCTGGCTACTATTACATTTCAAAACTTTTTCAGGATGTACGAAAAACTGGGCGGTATGACAGGTACTGCTGATACAGAAGCGGCGGAATTTCATTCTATTTATAAACTGGAGGTTATAGTTGTACCGACTAATAAAAATATGGTACGTGATGATTATGCTGATGTGATATACCGGACCACAAAAGAAAAGTTTAATGCCATTGTTGATGAAATCGTTGAGTTGAATGAAAAAGGTCAGCCGATGCTGGTTGGAACCATTTCAATAGAAAATTCAGAAAAACTCAGCCATATGCTCAAAAAACGAGGTGTAAAACATCATGTGTTGAACGCCAAACATCATGAAAAAGAAGCAGAAATTGTCGCGGCTGCCGGAAAAAAAGGGTCGGTGACAATTGCCACGAATATGGCAGGTAGGGGTACGGATATTGTCCTTGAAGATGGAGTTCCAGACCTGGGAGGACTGCATATCCTCGGATCAGAAAGGCATGAAAGCCGCAGAATAGATAATCAGCTCAGGGGGAGGTCAGGACGCCAGGGAGACCACGGTTCCTCCCGGTTTTATATTTCTATGGAAGACGATTTAATGCGGATTTTCGGATCAGACAGACTTTCCGGAATTATGCAAAAACTGGGTATGGAAGAAGGGGTACCTATCGAGCATAAACTTATTTCCAAGGCAATAGAAAATGCCCAGAAAAAGGTAGAAGGACATAATTTTGATATCAGAAAGCATCTGCTGGAATATGATGATGTAATGAATAAACAAAGAGAGGTTATCTATGAACAAAGGCGGGAAGTCTTGGAGGGAAAAAACTTAAAAGAAAGAATTTTCGAAATGATCGAAGATCTTTTTGAAGATTCATATAATACTTTCATTGATCCGGAAGCATATACTGAGGATTGGGATATGGAAGGTCTTAAAGAGTGGATATTCAGTCTCTTCTCCGTAAACCTGTCCCTGAATGGAAAGAAATCAATAAAGATAGATAATCAGCAGGAACTGGAAATTGATGAATTAACCTGTGAAGATTTTAAAGAACGCCTTTTAAAAACTATAAAGGAAGCTTATCAATCGCGTGAAAAGCAGATGGGAGATGAGAAAATCCGCTGGCTGGAAAAAAGAATTATGTTACATGTGATTGATACCATCTGGAAAGACCATCTTCTTAGCATGGATCATCTCAAAGAAGGGATAGGACTTCGTGGTTACGCACAGAAAAATCCCCTGAGCGAGTACAAGAGGGAAGGGTATGAAATGTTTATGGCAATGATCCAGCGGATTAAAGAGGAGATAATGGAATACCTCTTCCGTGTACAGGTTGCATCTGAGGAGGAACAGGAGATGGGTCTTATGCCGCAACGGCAGCAGAAAATGTTAGAACATCACGGAGCTCCGCCGGAAAGCAAGGGTGGAGGTGGAGTTCAAAATACGGTAAAAAGGAAGACTGAAAAGGTTGGTCGCAATCAACCATGCCCCTGCGGCAGCGGGAAAAAATATAAAAAATGTTGTGGAGTGTGAATGAAACTGCTATCAGCAGTCAGCGATCAGCTTTCAGCTTTTTAATAAATCCTGCAAGCATTCGTTTTATTTCCATTATTTCTTTTGAAACCTCCTTATTGTCTGAACCGCTTAATAAATTAAGTTCATTTGACAGCAAAAGTAGATACTCTAATTCATTTGCTGAGCCCATAGCAATATTAAGGAAACGGTTTAATTCCGCATCTCCACTCCTGCCACACCCCTCTGCAATGTTAGCCGGTACGGATGCACAGGAACGTCTGATCTGACTTGTTAAGCCATACAACTCATGTTGGGGAAAGCTTTTGGTGTTTTTGTATATCTTTAGAGTTAAATTATGAGCCTTTTCCCAGACTTTTAATTCTCTAAAATCTTTCATGAATAACTTCAGTTCCAAAAAAACTGACCACTGACCGCTGTTTGCTGAAAGCTTCCTCAAAAGTTATACGAAATATTTGCTCCCACCAAATGACTAAATGATTTGTAAGTTCCATTAATATCCGCAGACGGGGTGTCGATTTCATTGTTAGTGATATTGCGTTTTTCAAAAAAAACCGCCATGTAAGCAACGTCAACGATAAACCTGCCAAATGTATAACCGTTGCCGATAGTTACCTGATGTCTGTTACTGTCTGTTATGCGTGGTTCAAAAGTATCTTCCGGTACAGGGTTGGGATCGTATGCGTATCCGGCTCTTGCCTTTAAATTATCATTAAATGAATATTCTAATCCTGCGCGAAAGGCCAAAACATTCCTCCAGTTTTTTTTTGTGATAGTATCAGTTAAAAATGGTGGTTTTTCATCCGCATAATCAAACTTGAGTTGCTTAAAGCTACTCCAACCTGTCCAGTCAAAGTCAAATTCCACTGTCAGTCGGTCAAAAAGTTTGTAAGCGATGCCAAAGAATAAAATATCAGGCAGGTCTAAAGGAAGAGAGACGTCTGATTTGAATTGTGAACTTCCAAAAGTTGATAACGGAGAAGCTCCGTTAATATTGGATAATTCCAGATAACCATTGATGTCAATCTGGATACGACTCCGGTACGCGATTCCTATTTGAAATTTTTCTGTAGGAGAAAATAGAATCCCGAAATTATAGCCCAAACCGCTTCCCTCGCCAGTAAGGTGTGCTTTTCCGTCTGTAGTTCCGCCAAAAGCCGACCAGGGATTTTGCTTATCGTATGTGACAAAGAGTTTTTGGTAATTTATTCCTCCTCCTATGGAAACAACGGGATTAATCTTATACGCGATGGTTGGATTGATATTGAATACCTTAAGATCCGTGTATGTTGCTTCATATCTAAAGGGACCGGTATCACTCCATTTTGAACCGAGGCCAAAGGGTGCATAGATTCCAAGTCCCAGCGCAATCTTTTTATCTTTCAAATACGTTCCCGCGTAAAAATTGGGAGGATAAAAGATTTGTGGCTCTTTGCTGCTTTCAAGTCCAATTGTGTTTTTATAATCTGTGGAAGGGGATATCAATGTACCACCTGCTGAAATCCAACTTCCCTTGAGAGATGTTAGAGCTGCCGGATTAAAAAAGACTGCAGTTACGTCATTTATACTTGCAGTTACAGCATTTGCCTTTCCCATTGCGGCAGCTCCCTGTTCTCCAATACGAAATCCTGCTGCTGCAGAAATAGCAGGGATTAATAAAAGGAATAAAATAAAAAAGCACTTAAAGAAATTCATGACAGTTTAAATAAAATTATTAATTGCTATAATTAGCAATATAAATTGGATTTGATTCATTAGTCAAGCTATTTATTTAGTTACTGATGATCTAACCCCGATCTCTGATCTTAGACTCCTGAGAACTGATTACTGCACAGACAGCAAAGCTATGAATAGGATACAAGGAATCGAGGGTTCGAGGGTTCAAGATTCTGAAGCTTTCTAAAAGGAACTTCAATTGTTCTGTGGAATTGATAATCTATATGGTAATATTCAGAAAATCTATTCTTGCAAATTTATATGATTTCATCGTGTTAGCGTCAATATACGGTCACGGATTATTAACAAGTTAGTTGTTTAAGTCAGGGATTTATGAAAAGCACTAGAACCTATTGGAATCCATTAGCAAGTGACAATTCTAAAGAGTGGGAATTCATTGAAGGCACAGATAGAAACCTGCTGCAATTGACTATTGCGGAAGATCCTGAAACAGGTGATTACACAAGACTAACAAAATTCAAAAGTGGCTATTCCACTAAAGCCTTTGGCCCCAAAAGCCATGATTATCCTGAAGAAATTTTTGTAGTCTCCGGTCGTCTATATGATGAGGCATTTGGCTTGTGGTTAGAACCGGGTTATTACGCTAGCAGACCACCCAGAGAAGTGCATGGGCCCTTTGTCGCTGATGGGGATGTTATTATTCTTGAAGTTTCGTATCCAAGTCAGTCTGTGAATGAAGATGGCAAATAATAAAAAAGGATCATGAGATACAGCTATCAATGAAGCAGTTGACAGGTGTCGGGGGTAGGGATTATAGGCAGACATCAGCATTACGCATCCTTCCTTCGATAAAACTTTTGCTGAGCTTGCCGAAGTTACTCAGACCAGGTCTCAAGAGGGCTTGATCTTGCGTCTTGACGTGCTAATACCCAAATAAAAAATTGGGTAAAAATGTTATCAAGACTACCATTTGGGGTCTATTGTGTCTGATCCAAAACTTATCGAAGAAAAGAAGAAAAATGTTTCTTCTTTACTCAATAAACTGATCTGTCTCCTCAAGGCTGAGGGGCAAACGGAACTGGGAAAAGCATATCTGCAGGGGGCAGCGTTATTAAGTGAAGAGAAGTGGGAAGCGTCTTTTGACTATTTTGATAAAGGACCTGTGAGTTTCTTAACGTGGAGTCATATTTATCCAGAGGGCGATCCTTACACTAAAATAAGCGAGTGGCAGCAGTATCTTCTTCAGCACCGTGATGCTGTCAGTCAGGAAGTCACCAATATAAGAGTATATCTCCGATACGGGAAGAATAGACCTCTTGTTAAACATCCAAAATTTCCGGAAGATAATAACTTAGAGCGACTTTATGAGAATTTAAAAAAGTCACTCAAGGATGAAGGGATGGAATCATTTCGCGCTTCGATGGAAAGTGATCCCGTGAAGCTTCTCCCCTTTGGTCACTCCCACCTGGGAAGACACATCGTTGTTGGTGCCATGGTAGGGGTGGCTTTCTCCCTCCTTTTTTCTGACTTTATTCCAAGCCTCACGAGTTTATTCTCCTGGACGATCATTGGTGCGATTGTTGGTTTTGTTTTTGCCGTAAAGGTGAATCCAGAGAAGTAATCTGCCTATTTTAACACTAGGGCTATCAAAGGGCTCAAACCTCTTCTTGAGTGCATGGATTTGAAGTAGTACTCAGCGATCAGCATTACACACCCCGACGACTAAGTCGCTACCTTTCTACTTAGTTCAGGGCAAGATCCCTCCTTCAACAAGTTCAGGACAGGCTTTTTTTTAAGGGAAAATTTTTTCGTTCGTGTTCTTCGTGGCTAATAAAAACTTTTCTCCGAATTCTCTGCGAAGAGCTATAAGTTCTTTTTTTGAAATTTTTTTTAAATTTGTTATAATTAGCTAAAGATAAATCAAAAACCTCTGCGATCTTAGCGTATTCAGCGGTTAAGAAAAAATTTTAACGCGGATATTGTTGCCATGGATGTTGATGTAAAAAAGATTTTGATTCCGGATTTTAGCCTTATGGCAAAACTTAGAAATAAGCTATATCATTGCGTTGTATGTAAAGGGGAAAATGAGGATGGCTTTCTTGTCCGATTAAGCAAAACGGACCAAACGGCTCTTGCGATAGTGGTTAATAGCATCTGCACTGTTCAATTCGTCACAGAGGATGGGTTTGTTTGTAAATTTGAAAGTAAAGTATTAGATGCCTCAATCCCTTTTCTTAACCTTTCTTACCCTGAGGGTGGTCTGGAAGGGATTAATGTCAGAAAGCAAGTGAGGGTTGATGTTTCATTTTGGACCGCATTATTGGGATTAGTTACTGAAAACGGAATGCAAAAATTAAAACCTTCTGGAGAAGGAAGCATTGTAGACATGAATTTGGACGGATGCAGGGTTATGACGAATATTGAATATAAGGTCAATGACACGATTTTTATATCTTTCGAGTACCAGGAGGGAAAAGAACCTGTAAGTTTTGATGGGATAGTAAGGCGGGTCAGTCCCGCGCCTCATGGTTTGGTTTATTATGGCGTGCAATACGTGGAACCTGAATCAGAGTTGTTGGAAGCCGTCCAATTCATCCTTGAACACCCGGAACTTTAATCTAATTAAAATTCCTTTTACGGTCATTTCTTTCCAAGACTATCCAAATCAGGGTAGCGCTTAAATTTTGCCTGTTTCATTAATTGAGGGTTAATGCGAACTGCTTCCGTCAGCATTGAAGAAGCCTTTTCCTTATTATTTAATTCCATGTATGCTACAGCTAATTCACATAATACCCACTCCTTCTCAAGCGGATTGTTTTGTAGAATTATTTTATAGATACCGAGAGCTTCCTGATGTTTTGAGCTTTTCCTGAGAGTCGAGGCATACTTTACTCCCGCTGTCTTCAGGTTTTCGACAATAATACTTTTGTCAGGGATATCATAATCTATTATTTCTCTGAGAATTCCGAAAGCCTTCCCATCATTCCCGTTTTTTCTTAATTCTACAGCAAAATTATTAAAAGCGGGTCCGACCAGAGAAGGATCATCCTTAATGATTTGCCGGAATATTTTCTCTGCTTTTTCGTAGTTCTTTGTTCTTGTTAATAAAATCGCATGGTCAATGCGCACATCAATATCAACAGCAGAACTCAGGTAATCCACCGATTGAGTTTTTTCAATAACAGTTAAAGTCAACTCCGAAAGCTGATTTTCCATTTCTTTCAACTTTAGTCCTCTGATATCACAGTCTATGAGCGCATTCGCCAGAGGCGCAAATGGAGCATCGGGCATGTTTTCCGGTGTATTTTTGTTTTCTTCTATCATTTGCTTGATAACATTCTCCGCAAGATTAAAATGTTTCATTCCCAGGGCGAACCACTTGTTCACAAGTTCTTTTTTATTGCTTATTGCATTTTCTTTGACTAAAGCGAAGCAACAGGTACCTATTTTGGTATAGGGTTCCGGCAGACTGTGCATTAGCTTGTTTGCTTCTCTGTAATCATTAAGGGCTTTAACATATTTTGATATTCTGTAAAAAGCGTCTCCCCTGTCAATTAACAATTCATATGACTTATTTATTACAATAGCTTGAGTGAAAGATTCTATTGCCTCCTCATACTTCCCCTCTTTCATGAGGCTTTCACCTTTTGATAATAATCTTTTATACTCTTTAACATCTTCGATCTCCGGAGAAGGTTCTTTAGTTAGAACTTTTGGTTTACCGGTAAAACCCTTTTTTATCATTTCACTGAAATTCGTTAAATCGGATAGAATCTCTTCAAGACTTGTCTCTATTCTTGTGTCAAAGGATAATGAGCATACGAATTGAATATCAAAGGTAGAAAATAATCTAAATGATTCCAGTTGGCTTTTTGATGGTGAAGGCATGCACAGCACAGGAATGAGGTTTTTAAGGGATATTTTTTTATCCTCTCTTTTAATCGCTCTGAGAATATCTAACAGACTACTACTGCTGCCTGTTTTTTTCTTGTAGTTTAGTAAAACAAGGTGGTCATCATTGAGCCATTTGGCAATGTGGCTTACCAAAGATGCCGTCTTCTGTTTGGCTTGAGGGTTCACAGTAAACCCGATCTTCGTTAACAAATCCTCTAGGGCTGTAGATAATTCAAGATCATCAAGGCAACATGAAACCTGCTCATAATGATTTGCTAATTCTTTTAATCTCGGCTGGTATATATTTTCAAGTTTTTTCATACTTGGTTATGTCGAAAATTTAAAATTACTATATTTATATCAGTAGTATCGGTCAAGGAATATATAAATTAAGTTATTTTTTTCCAACATGTTACTAAAAAAAATGGATCAAGTCCACACTTGACTGTATGATAAGTAAAGCGATCAGCAGTCACTGGTCAGCTTTGAGCTAAAAAGAAATTAAAGGTGGTCGCAAATTGTGGCCAGACCCCAATCTCTCTGGTGGAAAAATGACACGTAAATTTTGCAAAGGATTTGTTTTATCGCTTTTGATAATTTTTGCTATTTTAAACGAAAAGTCCTGGGCATTTATGGATTTCGATTTTTCCAATAATTTAGTCCCCTTAAAAGAAATAAAATCGGGAGGAGTCTCAAAAGACGGTATCCCGGCTGTTATTTTCCCGGAAATTATAACCGCAACAAACGCAGTAGAATTTATGAAGGATTCTGATCGTGTCATGGGGTTGTCGGTCAATAAAAAGAGTAGAGCCTATCCCATTAAAATACTTAATTGGCATGAACTTGTAAATGACAGGCTTGGAGACAGGGATGTGTTAATCTCCTTTTGTCCGCTGTGTGGCACAGGACTTGTGTTTGATAGACAGGTAGGAAATAAGGAGCTTACCTTTGCGGTGTCAGGATTGCTTTATAACAGTGACCTTTTGTTTTATGATCACCATAGCGATTCTTTGTGGTCTCAAATTGAAGGGAAGGCCATAACCGGCAAATTTAGTGGAAGTAAATTGAATCAAT
>DASCNB010000060.1:0-9108 GCA_036011265.1 Nitrospinota bacterium
AAATAATATGATTATTGAGTCTAAAGCACCGACCCGCATTGATTTAGCGGGGGGAACTATTGATATCTGGCCGTTATATCTTTTTCATCACGGCGCGGTCACGATAAATGCAGCGATTAATTTATACGCTACTGCCAGATTAACGCCAAGAAATGATAAAAAAATTATTATTGAATCCAAAGATATGGGAGAGAAAGTAAATGCGGATTCAATTAATGAACTCAATACCGCAAATGGACTTGAACTTGTAACGGAAATAATTAGATTTTATTCTCCCGAGCAGGGTTTTCATTTAATTACTGATTGCGTTGCCCCGGCAGGTTCCGGCATAGGCGGTTCCTCCTCTTTGAATATCGCCCTCAATAGCACTTTAAACCGTTTTACCGATAACCGGTATTCCAAGAAAGAGATGCTTACTATAGCAAAAAACATTGAGGCAAGGGTCATCGGCGTCCCAACAGGAGATCAGGATTATTATCCGGCATTATTTGGAGGGGTTAACACTATTCATTTAGAGGACAAAGGCGTCACCCGTGAAAAAATAAAGGTTAATGTAAAAGAACTGGAAAAGAGATTAATTTTATGTTTTACCGGTAAACCAAGAGCTTCCGGAACTAATAACTGGCAAATCATGAAAAAACATATTGATGGCGATAAAGTCCTTTATGAGAAAATGGAGTCTATAAAACAAACTGCGCTAAAAATGGGAGAGGCACTCACAAAAAACAGGTTTGACATTGTGGGTCAATTACTTAATGAGGAATGGGACAATAGAAAAAAGCTTTCCAAAAATGTCACCACGCCGAAAATAGAAAAAATTATCAAAACCGCTTTTCAAAAAGGAGCAACAGCAGCAAAAGTCTGCGGCGCCGGTGGAGGGGGATGTTTGGCATTATTTGTTCCACCGGCTAAAAAAAAGGTGGTGGAAAAAACAATTTCGTTACTCAAATGTAAAATCCTGCCTTTTAAAATTGCTCCGAATGGACTCTTTGGGACGTAAACGCCATAACGCGGCTTCACCGCAACCTAATGAATGACACCCTCCCTAAGTCAGGCTGTCCTAAAAGAATGTGCAACGATATAAAAGTTCGTGGTCCCATTTTTAGATGGCCCATGTTGAGACTTTTAATCCGCTTGAAAGCGGAACTACAAACTGAAAAGCTTATTTTCGGACAGCCTGATTTTTTGGAGATTTCATCTTAATAAAGGGGGCCAGGGGATTGTAAAAAACTTTACTTAAAAGGTTCCGTTTTGCTAGTTTATAGCAGAGAATATACTATTTTGAAAAACTGTTGAGTCTGATATAATTTTCACAATACCGACAGGAAAAATAATGGAAAATTATTATAAAGATTTACAGTTACCGGCGCTTTCCCCTGTCACTGAAGTAAAAAAAGCGTACAGAAAGCTTGCAAAAAAATATCATCCTGATAAAAACTTAATGAACAATTCTACAGTTATAGATTTTTTAAAGATTAAAAAAGCTTATGAATTCTTAAATGATGAAAAAAAGAAACAAAAATATGACAACGAAATTATACGCTATAAAAGGAAAGCCAAAATACAACATGATCCTGTCCTGATTAAAGAATATCTCAGGAAAGCCACGAAACGCAGGAAAAATTATATATACGCGCAAAAAGTGACTATTAAAAAGAACCAGTGCGAAAAATGTGAAGGATACGGACAACTCATCAATCGTTTTACATCTCCCTCTCCCTGTCCCCACTGTCATGGCACCGGCAGGAAATGATTTGCAGCGGTGATCTCTAACCGCTCTTAATTGTAATGTCTATGAAAACAAAAGAACTTGTAGAAAAATCTAATAAATATATTGCTCAAACTTATGGCCGCTTTCCCGTTGCCCTTGTCAGTGGAAAAGGAACAAAGGTATGGGACGTTGATGGAAAGGAATACCTTGATTTTGTAAGCGGTATTGCGGTCTGCAACCTCGGGCACTGCCCTGACGCGGTTGTTACTGCGGTGCAAAACCAGGTGAAAAAATTACTGCACGTCTCAAACCTGTATCACATTGAACCTCAGGTCGAATTGGCGGAAGAGCTTGTGATAAACTCTTTTGCTGATAAGGCTTTTTTTTGCAACAGTGGTGCGGAGGCTAATGAAGCGGCTATTAAACTTGTTAGAAAGTATTTCCACGATCAGGGAAAAGAAAAAAATGAGATAATAACCATGAAACAATCTTTTCATGGACGAACTGTGGCAACTTTATCCGCAACCGGTCAGTCAAAAATGCAAAAGGGGTTTGAACCGCTATTAAACGGCTTTAAATATGTGCCATTTGATGATACTGTAGCGCTCAAAGAGGCTATTTCCTCTGAAACATGCGCTGTAATGGTAGAACCGATTCAGGGAGAAGGAGGCGTTAACATTCCGGATGTTAACTATCTTAAATCTCTTAGAGAAATATGTGATAATAATGATCTCCTTCTGATACTGGATGAAGTGCAAACCGCAATGGGACGGACCGGACGGTTATTCGCCTACCAGCATTATAATATTGAACCGGATATTATGACGTTAGCGAAAGGGCTGGCAGGCGGTATCGCAATTGGCGCGATGTTAGCCACAGATAAAGTCATAAGCGCGTTTAAACCGGGAAACCATGCCTCAACTTTCGGAGGAAATCCATTAGCCGCTGCAGCAGGCTTAGCCGCGTTTAAAGAATTTTCAAATAAAAAGCTTCTGTCCCATGTAGAGGAAATGGGAACGTATTTCTTAAACAAGCTGAATGATTTGAAAAAAAGATTTCCATTTATAAAAGAGGTCAGGGGAAAGGGACTTATGGTTGCAATGGAAATGGACTCCCCATCATCGGAGGTTGTAAACTATTGCATGGATAAAGGTTTTTTAATTAATTGTATTCAGGAAAAGATTTTGCGATTTATACCTCCCCTAATCGTTCAAAAAAATGAAATCGATTCCCTGATAAATATTCTGGAGCAATGTTTTGAAGAAAAGTCTGGTCGACATACTTGATTTTGAGACCGATGAGATTAACGGGGTCTTTTCAAAAGCAAGAGAGTTAAAAAAATTAAGCCGTTCCAACAACTATGCCCCTTTAAAAGGAAAGACTTTAGGGATGATCTTCAGAAAATCCTCTACCAGAACCCGGATTTCCTTTGAAGTAGGGATGTATCAATTGGGTGGGAAGGCCTTATTCCTCGATTACAAAGATTTGCAATGGGAAAGAGGAGAAACCCTGTCCGATTCCGCAAAGGTTTTGTCTCTATATCTTGATGGTATAGTCATTAGAACTTATTCTCATGAAGAAGTAGAAGGTCTCACTAAAGCAGCAGATGTACCGGTTATCAACGGCCTGTCCGATCTTTTGCACCCATGCCAGGTTTTAACGGATATTTTTACAATTCAGGAGCATGTGGATGATGTAAAAAAAATCAAAATAGTTTACCTGGGTGATGGGAATAATGTCGCAAATTCCTGGATAAACGGCGCCGCAAGAATCGGGCTGGATTTAAGAATAGTTTGTCCTGAAAATTACCTCCCAGATTCCAATATCTTAAAAATCGCGCGGGAAGAAACAACAAAGACCGGAGGCAAAATTGAGTTATGTCATGACCCGAAAGACGGGGTTTCTGAAGCGGATGTGATTTATACCGACACGTGGGTAAGCATGGGACAAGAAGAGGAGGCCGTTAAGAAAAAAGAAGCATTTAAGGCCTTCCAGCTTAACAGCGATCTAGTTAAAAAGTCCGGCAAGAATCCTTTAATAATGCATTGCCTGCCGGCTCACAGGGGAGAGGAAATTACTTCGGAAGTAATGGATGGTCCACAATCTATCATTTATAAGCAGGCAGAAAACCGCCTTCACGTTCAAAAAGCCATTCTGGAGTATCTGCTTGGGAACTAAAAGCGGTCAGCTATCAGCTTTCTCGAATATCGCTAATTAGTAGCAGGAATTACGCAGACAAAAAATAAACTCTACTTTGATTCTTTCAGGAATTTAAAAAATTCTGTGTCAGGGGGCAGGATAATGGTGGATTTTTCTTTGAAGAGAACTTTATAGGCTTCCATTGATCTTATAAAACTATAAAATTCAGGATCTTTTTCCAGGGAATTGGCATATATTTTAATTGATTTTGCGTCCCCTTCTCCTCGAACTTCCTGTTCTTTTTTATACGCTTGTGCCAGAAGAACTATTTTCTCTTTATCGGTTTTAGCCCGGATTTTCTGGGCTTCTTCTTTTCCCTGCGCCCGGTATTCTTTTGCGATTC
Source organism: Nitrospinota bacterium (assembly GCA_036011265.1). Lineage (GTDB taxonomy): Bacteria > Nitrospinota > Nitrospinia > CAJXCL01 > CAJXCL01 > CAJXCL01. The sequence goes on from DASCNB010000060.1 coordinate 4,254, forward strand.
TTTCCCTCTCCGTTCTCATACGATTATAAATAGAATTGGCAATTTCCTGCGGCATGTCCGCTCGTTTAATCCTCACATCCAACACGGATATTCCATACGCTTTTGCTTTTTCATTACTCCTCTCGGTCACAAGCCTCATAATTTCATCTCTGGTAATTGAAATAGTATCAGCCAGGTCGTGACGTCCCAGTTCTACCCTGAGTTCAGAATAAATAATATCATCCAAACGGGACTGCGCGCCATTAACATCACGAACTGTCTGCAAAAGTTTCAGAGAATCAATGATTCTCCATTTCGCATAATTATCGATAAGCAGGTTTTTTTTATCTTTAGTTAATATTTCTGTCGGAGCAGAATCATAATCTAACAATTGTTTCGGAAATTTAGTGATTTTTTGGATAAAAGGAGTTTTAAAGTGCAATCCCGGTTCTTCAACATTCTTTACCGGTTTTCCTAATTGCGTAATGACCGCCTGCTCTGTCATGGAGATGGTATATACGCTTAGATTTATTGTAACAAGGACAACCGCTATAATGAGTATTACAAAGTTTTTAGCCATGAGTTAATTTTTTTTAATTTCAGAGCCTCCAAGCCCTTTAGGTCCAATCGGCAAAATGGGGAGAATCCCTCCGCTTTTCTGGTCAACTATATATTTTTCTATACCAGGTAAAATCTCTTCCATAGTTTCAATGTAGAGTCTTTTTCTGGTAATATCCTCTGCTTTTTTATATTCTTGCAAAATGCTATCGAATTTTTTCGCGTCTCCTTCAGCTTTATTAACTTTCTCTTCTCTATAGGCCTCAGCCATTCTAAGTATTTGCGCTGCCTTACCCCTTGTTTCCGGTATAATGGAGTTTCTATATCCCTGCGCTTCGTTAATTAAACGCTCTCTGTCTTCCTTGGCACTAACAACATCTTTAAAAGAATCTATGACCTGTTTTGGCGGATGCACATCCTGCAGTTGGACCGCGACAATTTGTATTCCCATACTATAACTGTTTAAAATCTTTTGGATGAGGTCTCTTGTTTCATTTTGAGCTTCAAATTTTCCAACAGTCAATACCTTATCAATAGCCGTTCTTCCCACAACTTCCCTGATGGCGGCTTCCGTGGCATCCCGTATTGCCTTCCTCTGGCGCCTTACTTCGAATAAAAATTCAACCGCATTGGAAACTTTGTATTGGACAACCAGGTCTATGTCTATAATGTTTTCATCCCCTGTAAGCATTAAGGACTCTAACGGAACATCCCTGTATCGTGCCGGTGGGCCGGGATCGGAAATGCGAAAACCTATCTCTTCTCTCCTGACCTTGGTAACTTTTGCCTTTAAGACTGTTTCTATCGGGGCGGGAAATTTAAAATTAAGGCCCGAAGTCGCCGTGCGGCTATATCTTCCAAACTTTAATACTACCCCCTGTTCATCCGGTCCAACCATAAAGAAAATACCTGTCCCTAACCAGAGCACTAAAACACCAGCTATGATTAAAGCAAGGTTACCGGGTTTAACAGGAGGAAGATTAATTTTAGGGAATTCTAAAGGTAACCCGGCGTCGCCTCCCGGTCTGCCAGCTCCCGGACCTTTCTGTCTTGGAAAATCATCCCATGCAGCCATAACAAAAATACACCTTAAAAAAATTTCTAAAATAGAATTAGTTAGAATCTATCAGATACAAAAATTTAAGTCAACTTAATATAGAATTGCTTCTGTTTACTTTTTTCTTAGGTCTGTAAATTATTTTCTATTCTCAATAATTATTTATCACCGATAAACACACAGCAGAGCAAAGCCGCAACCAATAATAAATTTAGAGCCGAAGTCGCAGAGAGATTTAAGCAATAATTTTTCTCAGCTTTCTCCGCGAACTCAGCGGCCACAAAATTTCAATAGGTCAAACATAAACGTTACTATAATGATACACCTCTTAAACCACTTTTATTTGAGGGGACTGAGAGGAAGGAACGTTTATTCTATATTTTGAATTTGTTCGCGGATTTTTTCGAGTTCTGCTTTAATTTGCACTACCAATTGTGAAACTTTATAGTCGTTCGCTTTGGAAGTTATAGTATTTGCTTCTCGTAACATTTCCTGGTTAAGGAATTCCAATTGTCTTCCTACAGCTTCATGCCCTTTTGTTAGAATAACAAACTGCTTCAAGTGGCTTTCAAGGCGAACAATCTCTTCTGAAATGTCGGAACGGTCCGCCAAAATAGCTGCTTCCTGCAGGAGGCGGACCTCATCAATCTTTTGTCCTTCCAATAATTTCGATAGTCTTTCTGCCAGTTTTTTCTTATAGTTCTCTAAAATCATAGGTTGCTGATCTTTTATATACTCAACTTTTTCAAGTATAGATTTAATTCTGCTTAGAATGTCTTCCAGCAGAACCGTCCCTTCTAATAACCGTGTCTCCTGCAATTTTTTCAGGGCAACATCCAAATTTTTTTCTATCATTTCCCACAATTCATCAACATTTTCTTCCGGCGGTTCATACTTGATAATTTCCCTGAACTGCAATAAATCCTTCAAATCAATTTCCTGCTTCATGTCCAAAGAAGTCCTCAGCTCTTCTAATATTTTTTTATAGACATTTGCTATTTCCAGATTTGCGGTCAGGTTGGTTTCTTTTTTTTCATTATTAAAAGAGATGTTTATTTCAACTGATCCTCTCGAAAATTTTTCTTTTGTCTTCTTTTTTATCTTCAACTCTATTTCCATTAATTTTCTCGGAAGCCGGACAGAGATATCCAGGAACCTGTTATTTACTGAACGGGTTTCAATGACGCACTCCATTTCTCCATTTTTCATTTCCGAACGGCTGTAGCCGGTCATGCTCTGAACCATAAATTCTTTCCTTTAAAATATTTGAATAACAGGAGACAGGGCGTTATTATACAACATAATTTTTTTGTTATATAGCATGAACCTTAAATCTATAGAAAAAAAAGGACTGGCAGTCATCGGGGCAGGGGCATGGGGTACGGCTTTAGCCAATCTATTAGCCAAAAAAGGCTATCATCTGAATTTATGGGTTTATGAAAAAGATCTTTGTGATACCATCGCTCAGAAAAGAGAAAATGTTCGCTATTTTCCCGGTATTAAACTTTCTAACAATATTACTCCTGTCTCTGGTCTAGAAGAAGCGGTAAAAGACACCGCAATTATCATCATTGTAGTTCCATCCCAGCATGTCCGCGATATATTCAAATCCCTCTCTTCTTTTCTCCCTGAAAATGTGTTGATTGTCAGCGCCTGTAAAGGAATTGAAAACAACACGCTTTCTACTATCTCAAAAATATATAGTGAAGAATTTGTTTCGCGATCAAGTGACAATTTCGCAGTTATTTCCGGCCCCAGCTTTGCTAAAGAAATAGAAGATGAGAAACCAACCGCTGTGGTTGCAGCTTCAAAAAGCAGAGAAACCGCGGAGCAAGTACAAGAATTATTTAGCTCACCTTATTTCAGGATTTTTATCAGCAGTGATGTAGTTGGAGTGGAACTTGGCGGCGCGTTGAAGAATGTTATTGCTATAGCCGCCGGTATCTCAGACGGTCTTGGAAACGGATACAATACCCGTGCTGCTTTGATTACCAGAGGGCTTGCTGAAATGATAAAAATAGGCAACGCTATGGGGGCTGAACCACAGACCCTCGCGGGTCTTTCCGGGATGGGTGATCTCATTCTAACCTGCACAGGGGAATTAAGCCGGAACCACTCATTAGGATTGAGAATTGGAAGGGGTGAATCCCTGAAAGAAATTCAAAAAGAAATGATTACTGTTGCTGAAGGAGCTGTGACTGCAAAGTCAGCATATAACTTAATTGAAAAATACAACACACATGCCGCTATTATAAAAGAGACTTACTTAATCCTCTACAAAAACAAAAGCCCCCTCCAGTCCATGATGGATCTCATGAAACTTCATACTTCAGAAGAGTTTTAGCATACAGCTAAAAACTCACATACATCTTTTTAAAGAGCTTTTAGATCTACTCTTAGGAAGCCTTTTTTTGAAAAATATCTTGAAATAACTCTACGCCTTTTAACAATTGAACAGCCCTTTGTAATTGAATGTCTTTTTTGTATCCTTTCAGAAACCGGGCTTCTCTAGCGTCTTTCGGCGAATTGTTATCAGGTTGTTCACTTTCCAAATCGGGGGTTTTATCTTTGGTGTCGAAAAAGTGAATGGTATTGTCTTTTTCCTTGCCGGCATTCAACTTTTCTTCACTCTTTTCTTCTTCCGCATCAGGTTTAATAATCGGGTTCTCCACAACAATATTAGGTTCGATTCCATTTTTATCTATAACTTTTCCACTTGGAGTAAAATATTTTGCCGTGGTCAACCGAAGCCCTGATCCATCACTCAACGGGATTATTGTTTGCACGGAGCCTTTTCCGAAAGTTTTTGTGCCCATAACAACTGCTCTATTAAGGTCCTTTAGTGCTCCGGCTACAATTTCAGAAGCACTGGCGCTTCCTCCATTCACTAAAATTACCAGAGGTAAATCCACATACTTGCTGTTTTTCTGTGCTTTAAATGTCATATTTTGATCCTGAGTTCTCCCTTCCGTATAGACAACAAGAGATCCTTTTTTCAAAAAAATATTTGAAACGCCCACCGACTGGTTAAGAAGCCCTCCCGGGTTATTTCTTAAATCAAGCACCAGGCCTTTTAAGGGGCCTTTTTCTGAAAATTTTCCCAGCGTCTTTTCAACCTCATTGGTCGTTGTTTTAGCAAAACTTCGTACGCGGATATATCCTATATTGTCTTCCATTCTTCGAGACCAAACACTTTTCATCTTAATTATTGCCCTCGTTATAGTATAATCTTTAAAACTTTTTAACCCTTTGCGCAAGATA
>DASCNB010000061.1:0-4975 GCA_036011265.1 Nitrospinota bacterium
AAATGATGATGACGGTTTGAATTATATAGCAGGTAGATCCCTTGAGTATGTAAATGATAAAGCTTACAGGGGGACAGCCCTTGCCCATAAAAAAGGAGAAGTCCCTAATATGGCTATTACTATCCCGGACAGGTCTCCATCCTCCCTTGGTCAGCTTTTTTATTTTTTTGAATGCGCAATTGCCATGTCCGGATACCTGTTGAAAGTTAATCCCTTCGATCAACCTGGCGTTGAGTTTTACAAAAAGAACATGTTTAAACTCCTCAAGAAACCGGGATTCTAAAACCATTATTTTTTGTTTTAATTTTTTTGCACAGCAAAAAAATCTTTGTTATCCTTGGGGAGTTTTATTGAAATTTGCATTTTGTAATTTGATTTTTATTTGCGGTTTACCGCACTAAGTTAGAGGAGGATAAATTATATGGCCAGTAATCATACAATGGACATAGCTTCCAAAGTGGACATGCAGGAAGTTATAAACGCTGTTAACCAGGCAATGATGGAGATAAAACAGCGCTATGATTTTAAGGGAAGCATAAGCAAAATAGAGCTGAACGCAAAAGAGAATAAACTTGTTCTTGCCTCAGAAGATGAATTCAAGATGAAAAATGTTGTCGATATCCTCCAGAGTAAACTGGTAAAAAGAAAGGTATCCATAAAAGCTCTTGTTTACGGTAAAGTGGAAAACGCTGCCGGTGGTACGGCAAGACAGGAGATCACCATTCAACAGGGAATCCCAACAGATAAGGCAAAAGATATGATAAAGCAGATAAAGGATATGAAGCTAAAAGTCCAGGCACAGATTCGTGAAATGGAAGTCCGCGTCAGCGGCAAAAAAATAGACGACCTTCAAAAGGTAATCGAAATGCTGAAGGAAAAGGATTTTGGTCTCCCGCTCCAATTTGAAAATTACCGTTAATCAAACAACCCTTTTAAAATCTCATTTAATTTACCGAAGAGGCCGCAAAGATCGCAGAGAATAAATTTTTCTCACTGTGTTCCGCATCCTCCGTGTTAAAAACGAGGCGTAAAAAAAAATATCCACATGCATAAAGCTGAAATTATTAGTATTGGCAGTGAACTTTTAAGTGGAAAAACCATAGATACCACTTCAACATTTATAAGCCGTAAACTCAGCAGGATCGGTGTGACTGTAGCACACAAGGCAACGATACCTGATCAGCATGCAGACATAATAAAAGCCGTAAAACAATCATTGAATCGATCATCCGTTTTAATAATAACCGGTGGACTTGGACCTACCAAAGATGACATTACCAGGAAGGTTGTGGCAAAGGCTCTTGGTTTGAAAATGAAACATTATCCTCAGGTAGAAGCTTCTATAAGACAGTTTTATCAAAAGCTTCACAAAAAAATGCCGCATCTTACTTTAAACCAGGCTTTTCTTCCGGAAAAATCAAAACCATTAAAAAATTCCTGGGGTACTGCTCCCGGTATTTACATAAAGCGGAGAGGCTTCTCAGCCGACCAAAGCTTGCGGTCCAAAGTTGCAAAGAAAAAAATGTTATTTATGCTGCCGGGAGTCCCGCACGAAACTACGAATATGTTTACCCACAGGGTTTTACCTATACTGAAAGCTGAATTATGTGAAAGAAAATTTAACTCGACGGAAATAAATATTTTTGGAATCGGTGAATCAACCATTCAGGAGAAGCTTGAGAAATTCGCACTTTCTAAAGATATAAAAATATCTTACTTATCGGAAACAGGAGGTGTGAAGCTTGTACTCACTGGCGATGTTCCCAAAAAGAAACTTCTAGTTTATTCACGAAAGATACAAAGGTTGTTTAAGGAAAATATTTTTAGCACAGGCAAGGTCACCCTTGAGGAGACTCTTGGTAAAATTCTTAAACTAAAAGAGGTTCAATTAGCTATAGCGGAATCCTGCACAGGTGGTCTCATAGGCAGCCGTGTTGTTAATGCATCCGGAGCTTCATCGTATTTTGCCGGAGGCGTCATAGCCTATTCCAACAAGGTAAAAACAAAATTTCTTGGGGTTTCTTCTGTTCTGCTTAAAAAATATGGCGCTGCCAGCCTTCCTGTTGCAAAAGCCATGGCACAGGGAGTGGCAAAAAAGTTCTCCTGTGAGTGTGGTATAGGAATAACCGGAGTGGCGGGACCGACCGGGGTTACACGTCAAAAACCGATAGGATATGTTTGCATTGCAAGTTGCTGCAGGGAGAAGACAATAACAGAATCTTTTCAGTTTTATGGAGATCGGTCTTTTATCCGTAACCGTGCTACGGCAACAGCACTTTTCCAGATGCTTTCGTTATTAAAAAAGAACTAATTCTATCCTGCATTATCAACCTGTTTTTTTCATTCGAATGGTTTTATTTCCAAATTTTTTTGTGCCATTTCCTTGATAAACATATTTTATGGTATAACATCCCTTAATCTCTTCTTCAGCATCTTTGCAATAATAACTTAAAATCTGCATTTTTGCATAATTCCCCTCTGCTGTTTTTATTAAATAGACATTATCAAATGGTTTGATTTTATGATAAGAAGGTTTGTAGCTATGCCAGTTTTCAAAACTGGCATTTTGAGTATCGATTTTGTTGAGGGATTTAATATCCTTAAAAAATTTTGCGTTTTCGGGGACTTCCAAAATAGAATCAAAGTCAGTGGTATCCAGTTTTGCGACTGCGACTTTTCCACGCTCATTTGTGTCCCCACTATTAGAAACGATCTTTGTTCTTCTTAACGCTAAATCCCAATTCATGTTGTCTTTCAGGCTTAATACATCTGAAACAACGCTCCCTCTGGAGAAATCGAAATACACCCACCGATCTATCGTTGAAGCGACAAAAGTATAAATTATAGTATCAGTTAATTTTTTACCTGCTTCAGCCTGTTCTATAGAAGAAAGAACAGGCAGATTTTCGGGCAATTCCAATGCCAGGTCAGGTCTAAGAAATTTTGAATTAGCCATTACAAATGCAAAAATAATCCACAAAACCACTAAAGACATCATAATATAAAGAATGCATTTCAATAAATTATCCATAACGTGATGAAACCGAATAAAAATTTCAGAGTAATAGTATAATAACAAACTTAATTTGTAAAAATATGCAACGAGTATACTCTATCACTAATTTGTCGCGCTGTGTACTTCGTGGTTTAAAAAATCTCTACTTAAAGGGAGGTAATATATAAAATGGATTGGGTGGCTGGTTTCATGGAATTGTTAGGAGGGTGGTTAATAGGTAGCAAGAAGAAAGCAGGTTTTATCAGTAATTTTATCGGGTGTATTATTTGGGTTTATGTTTCTGTAACGACAGAGATATATGGTCTTTTATTGGTTGTTGTGCCGGGGCTTTTTGTTAATATGAGGAATTATGCTAAATGGTTGAAAGAAGATAGTAGAACACTCAAGCTCAATGTAAAATGAATATTGATTGTGAGAAATGGTAAAAAGAGGATTGGTTCTCAAACCTGATTATGCTCTAATTTACAGATAAATCTTTTCAATGGAATAAAGATAGTGGTTTCCAAGTTATCCAGTTTTAAAATTTGTTTGGTATGTATTACATCGTTAGCTATAGCTGAAGAAAACCCTGAGTCAATGTCAAAAAAGATGTTTAAAGGGATGGTATTGATTGAGGCTGGCTGTTTTCAGATGGGAGATACTTTTGGTGACGGATACTCTGATGAAAAGCCAGTACATAAAGTTTGCCTGGATGATTTTTATTTGGGAGAGCATGAATTAACACAGAAGGAATGGGAGGATGTAATGGAAGGCAATCCTTCTAATTTTAAGAGTTGTGGAGATAACTGCCCTGTGGAAACAGTTTCCTGGAAACATGTGAAGAGACTTATCAGTGAGCTCAATAAACAGACCGGCGAAAAATACCGGCTTCCAACGGAGGCGGAATGGGAGTACGCAGCAAGAAGCGGTGGTAAAAAAGAGAGGTGGGCAGGGACAAGCGATCATTCAATGCTTGGAAAATATGCATGGTATTCTAAAAACACAGGTGGCTTTCTCTTAAGCAGGAGGATCCGTCCAGTGGGTGAGAAGAAACCTAATGGCTTGGTTTATACGACATGACCGGCAATGTTTGGGAGTGGGTGTCTGACTGGTATGGGAAAGAATATTATAAAAAAAGCTTTAAAAATAAGCCCGGTGGATCTTCAAGCGGTGATGATAAGGTGCTCCGAGGCGGCTCTTATTTTTTCACCCCACGAAACATTCGCACGACAAGACGGGCAATGGCCAATCCCGACTATAGATTCATTGATATCGGGTTTCGTCTGGCTGCCTCTGCCAAAATTCATTTTCTGACTTAAGAAAAAAATATTATTAAAGCCTTTGATAATGGTCAAAAGCCTTTACTTTTGCGCTTCCCGCCAGAGCATTACTGCAAGCCCTGCTGTTATTATAAAACCAGGCAGACTAAACCACAGAGGAACAACCATACCATTAAGGATAATTTGCCATTTAAAAAAAAACCGGAAAAGATGTATACAAGCAATAAAAGAAAAAACTGTAATGGCTATTATCGTAAACGGCTTACTGCTTCGTTTCCTATTCTCGGAGGATGCTTCCACAGTTTTTCTTCCTTGTTTGTGGTTTCTTTTTTATTAATTCTTTCTAAGCGTTCTCTACGGTTAAATCATACTGAGACTTTTTTCAAAAACACCATGATACAGGAAATAGCGGAAGGAGTGACGCCGGAAATGCGTGATGCCTGACCAAAAGTTAAAGGACGGATGCCATTAAGTTTTTGAATTTCTTCTTTAGAAAGACCATAGATAGCTGAGTAATCAATATTTTCTGGAATCTTTTTTTCTTCTAATTTTTTAAACCGTTCGATTTCCTTTTCCTGCCTTTTGATATATCCATCATATTTGATCTGAATCTCTACCTGGTTTGCCACTTCGTGAGAGATATCGTTATTTACAATATCTTTAATACGGAACTCCGGTCTTTTTATCAAATCGGCTAAAA
>DASCNB010000062.1:0-6280 GCA_036011265.1 Nitrospinota bacterium
GATTTGCACTGCCATTCATATTTTTCCGACGGGAGCTATTCAGTAAATGACCTGATGCTTCGGGCTGCCTCTCTCGGGCTCGATTTTCTAGTAATCACCGAACATCTCACCCCTCAATGGTATAATTCTGAATGTTGCGTTGAATCAATCATCGCGCAACGAAATGCCTACGATCAATGGAATTATAAAGACTTAAAGCCACCTGCCATTTATCCGGCTGTGGAAGTAGCTACCAGAGAGGGGCATCTTATTGCTGTTTTCCCTGAAGAATATTTTAATCCAAAACATCTTCGGGAAATAAAACAATATTTTAAACATTTTTACTATTTTGAAGCACCATCAGAGACAGTGGCAAAATTAATACGCAAAATGAACGGCGTTTCAATTATTGCCCATCCAAACGTTGTTCGTTCATATCCTTTTGGAATCTCTTCGGATTATACAAAAAAATACCTTGCTGGACTTGTAGACGCAATAGAAGACGTGAGTACCGGCCATGGATATCAAAGAGATTATTCAAAAGAAACAGGGCTGGCCTCTATCGGTTCCAGTGACGACCATTTAAATATTCTAATGGGCACCTCAGTTACTCAATTTAACCGGTCAGAAGAAAAAAATATTATTCAGGCCATTCGCAACAAAACAACCAAAGCTGTTCAGATTACTGACCTCTTAAATCCCTTATTTACACCCACCAAGTTGTTTTTTAGTGTCTAAAAATATATCCCACTGATTTCGACATAATTCACTTAATTCGTAGAGTATTTTTGCATTATAATCTTAATACTATGAATAAATCATCCATTAGAGAAAGAATCAATGCGCTTAGGGAACAGATCAATTATCACAATCGGAAGTATTACGTTGAGAATGCTCCACACATCTCTGATTATGAATATGACCAGCTTATTGCCAGGTTAAAAAAGCTGGAGAAGAAGCATCCTGAATTAATTGTACCGGAGTCACCAACTCAGCGAGTAGGCGGAGAACCATCGGAAGAATTTAAAACAGTCGAGCATGCCGTGCCAATGCTTAGTCTGGACAATACATATTCAAAAGAAGAAATAATTGATTTTGATAAAAGGACAAGAAAAGGGCTTGATGAAGATAATATTGAATATGTGGTTGAATTGAAAATAGACGGCTTAGGGGTTTCTTTGATTTATAAAAATGGACTATTAATAAGGGGAACAACCCGGGGAGACGGGATTCATGGGGAGGATGTGACCGGCAATTTAAGGACTATACGTTCTGTCCCATTAAAGATAAACATTGATGATGACAAGTTAAACCAGTTTGAAGTAAGAGGGGAAGTGTATCTTAATCATCTGGATTTTAAAAAATTTAATCTACAAAGGGAAGCTGCTGGCGAACCCCTTTTCGCCAATCCCCGTAACGCTGCCGCTGGCTCCATAAGACTGTTAAATCCTCGTACCACTGCTTTACGACCATTAAATATTTTTCTCTACAATTTGATATCAGAAAACAACAGATTCTTCAACACTCATTTCGAAGCACTAAAGGCGCTAAAAACCCTTGGTTTTAGGGTTAACCCCGATATAGCGCTTTGTAAAAATCTCAATGAAGTTTTTCGACAAATTGACAAATGGCAGGAAGAAAGGCGCACATTAAATTATGACGTGGACGGGCTGGTCATCAAAGTAAATGCTTTTTCTCAACAAAATATTTTAGGTGCTACAGCAAAGCATCCTCGATGGGCAATCGCATATAAATATCCGGCGGAGCAGACAACAACCCGGGTTGAAGATATAATTGTACAAGTCGGAAGAACCGGTTCTTTAACCCCTGTTGCAAAACTTAAACCGGTTACGCTCTCAGGTTCCACGGTAGCAAGAGCAACCCTTCATAACGAGGATGAAATAAAGCGCAAAGATATCAGGATTGGCGACACAGTAGCAATAGAAAAGGGGGGTGAAATCATCCCAAAAGTACTGCGGGTCTTAACCGAAAAAAGATCCGGTAACGAGAAGATTTTTTCTATTCCTAAAAAATGCCCTGTTTGTAATGCTAGAGTTTACCGTCCAGAAAGTGAGGCAGCGTTAAGATGTACCGGTACCGCCTGTCCGGCCCAATTAAAAGAGCGACTTCAACATTTTGCCTCCCGTAAAGCAATGGACATCGATCATCTTGGTACTCAAATTATAGATCAATTAGTGAAAAAGGGCCTGGTAAAAAATTTCGCTGACCTATATTTATTAACAGAAAAAAAAGTTGCCGATCTTGAAAGAATGGGTGAAAAATCAGCAAGGAACCTGATAGAAGCAATCAAGAAAAGCAAAAAGACAGGCTTTAACAGGCTGCTTTTTGCCATTGGAATGAGGCACGTTGGTGAAAGGGCTGCCTATTTGTTATCTAACAATTTCTCTTCAATAAAGGAGTTGAAATCAGCTTCAAAAGAAAAAATTGAATCTATTCATGAGATCGGCCCAAAAGTATCTGAAAGCATTGTTTATTTTTTCGCCGAAAAGAAAAACGTTCAGGTTGTGAATAAGTTAGAAAAGCTTGGCGTCAACATGGAATCGATACAAAGCAAGAAACAAAAAGATTTGCTGCAGGGGAAACAATTTGTTTTGACCGGTGCTTTAACAAAATATTCACGCGATGAAGCAAAAGAGTTGATTATAAATGCTGGAGGGCGGGTAACTCCGTCAGTAACAAAAAAGACAGATTACCTTTTAGCCGGGGAAAAACCTGGCTCGAAATATGAAAAGGCTAAAGCCTTAAACATTAAAATAATTAATGAGGAAGCTTTCGAAAAAATATCCGGCCTTTTTTAACCCTCTATCTCCTTTATTTTTGTTCTGATTTTTCTTCGCAGATTAGGAGAAGGTCTATTATTCAAGGCCTGCTCTAGATAGTCCAGCGCCTTGCTTTTTTCACCCAGAGCATTATAGGCCACCCCTATTGTATACATGGAATCGATGACCTTATTCCCGCTTCCATATTCATCTATTACTACATTAAATTTTTCTATCGCTTTCTCGTAATCCTCCATCATGAAGTAGCACTGCCCTATCCAAAAAACTACATTGTCTCGATAGTTGGGGGGTGTTCTGCGATTATCTAAGCTTTTAAACAAACGGAGAGAATCTTTATATTGTTTAATATTGAATAATCGAAGAGCTTTGTCATAACCACTTTTAGCACCGCCCCTAGATGTTCCTCTTGCGACTTTCCGCGGCGGCGGGCTCGTCTTTAATTTTGCTTCAAATTCAATTTCATTAATATTATCTTTTAAATCTTCGATTTGGGATTGCAGTTTATGAATAGTATCTTTTAATTCTTCGATTTCTGCTGAGTTTGTTGCGCCTTCTCCACTTCCTCCCCCTTTCATCTCTTCAATTTCACTTACGCGAGGAGAAAGAGAACTCACTGTATCTTCCAGTTCTTCTAATTTTACTTGAGACTCTTCCTGTTGAGATTGTAACGTTTGGAGGTTTGTTTTCAGTTCTTCCATTTCTTCTGGTTCAGCCGATTCAGCCTCATCGAATTCTTCAAATTCGCTTTCGAGTTCCACATCTTCTTCATCATCACCCCAAAAGGGTATAAATGCGCACCCGGAAAATGAAATCGATATAACAAAAATAAATGTAATGAAATAAACTACTCTAAATTTTTTAATAATTTTGTCCATGATTTCCTCCACCCAAAAAGATTCAAAATTCAAATAAATGTTAGATAATTAGAATACATTAATACCTATTTTACGGTAATATCAAGAAAAACATTAGCTTTTTATATTTCAGTGTTGATTAAAGCTCCCAATAGCTGTTATTGGGAATCTTCAATGTTAAGTATTGACACCCTGCATCGCTCGCTAAACACATTCAAAAATGTACTTCTATATTTTCTGAGTTGTTAAGGCTATAAAACAACTACTTTGGAACCTTTTCCCAGTCCTTTAAAAATCTTTCAATTCCTATATCAGTTAACGGGTGTTTAGAAAGTTGTTGGATTACTTTAAAAGGAATCGTAGCCACATGAGCGCCCATAAGGGCCGCATCATTAACATGAATAGGACTTCGAATACTGGCAACAATGACCTCTGTCCCAAACCCATAATTACCATAAATTTCTAATATCTGACTAACTATATCCATTCCTACATGCCCAATATCATCCAATCTTCCGACGAAAGGACTAACATAACTTGCACCGGCTTTCGCTGCCAGCAAGGCCTGGAGAGGCGAAAAAACGAGGGTTACGTTGGTTTTAATATTTTCTTTGGAGAGTATTTTTACAGCTTTCAGTCCTTCCGGGATCATCGGAATCTTAACGACTACATTTTTAGCTATTTTTGATAATTTTTTTGCCTCTGCTATCATTCCTTCAGAATCCAGAGAAATTGCTTCAAGACTAACCGGTCCGGAAACTTCTCTGCATATTCCCTTTACAACTTCATCAAAAGATTTCCCTGTTTTAGAAATTAATGTAGGGTTGGTAGTAACACCATCGACGACTCCTAACTTCTGTGCTTCGCGAATTTCACTAATATCTGCAGTATCAACAAAAATTTTCATAAACACCTACCCTCTAAATTTTGTATTATTATTTTTATAGTGCGCCCGGCAGGATTCGAACCTGCGGCCTACGGAATCGGAATCCGCCACTCTATCCAGCTGAGCTACGGGCGCGTTGGCTTGAAGGAATTATAACAAAAAATTCTTCATTTAAAAAGCATCAGGCTTTTTATGCTCAGCAGTAATGACCGTGTGAATTCCACCTCGAACGTAAAAGTCTCCAATAATTTTCATATATCTGGGTTTGCATGCGCTGACCAAATCGTCGAGTATTTTGTTTGTGACTGCTTCATGATACGTCCCTTCATTCCTGTAAGACCAAATATATAATTTTAATGACTTAAGCTCTATACACAGTTTCTCCGGAATATAAAAGATATCGATAGTAGCAAAATCAGGCTGTCCTGTTTTTGGACACAAGCATGTAAATTCGGGGCATTTCATATGAATTTCATAATCTCGCTCTGGTTGAGGATTTGAAAATACCTTCAAAATTTTAGGTGATTTTTTTGACATCGAGCATCTCCTGATTTTTGATTTTAATTTAAAATTAAGCAAAAAAAAAGCCCCCTTTTACGGGGGGCTTTAAAGAACACAAAACAATTGAGCTTAATACATTCCGCCCATTCCGCCCATTCCACCCATTCCGCCTCCTCCACCAGCGGGAGGCATAGGCATACTCTCTTTCTTTTCCGGAATTTCAGTAACCATTGCCTCTGTTGTAAGTATCAAACCCGCAATACTTGCTGAATTTTGAAGTGCAGTCCTCGTAACTTTTGTCGGATCAATAATTCCTGCTCTTACCATATCAACATATTTATTACCATTGGCATCATAGCCCACATCACCTTTTTCTGATTTCACCTTTTGTACAACGATAGAACCTTCAGCACCGGAGTTTGCTGCAATTTGTCGGATAGGTTCTTCTAAAGCTCTTGCTATGATATTAGCGCCTATTTTCTGGTCGCCTTCTAGATTTACTTTATTGACTGTTGAAATTGCTCTTAACAAAGCTACTCCGCCACCGGGGACGATCCCTTCTTCCACAGCAGCCCTTGTAGCATTTAAGGCGTCTTCAACACGCGCCTTTTTTTCTTTCATTTCCGTTTCAGTTGCGGCGCCAACATTGATTACCGCCACGCCTCCTACCAATTTAGCCAGTCTTTCTTGGAGCTTTTCCTTATCATAATCAGAAGTTGTTTCTTCAATTTGCCTCCTGATTTGCTTTACCCTACCGCTGATATCAGAACTCTTTCCTTTTCCTTCTACAATGGTAGCATTTTCTTTATCAATTGTTATCCGTTTGGCTTGTCCTAAGTCATTAACAGTAATACTTTCCAACTTAACCCCGATATCCTCTGAAATTACTTTTCCGCCTGTAAGAATAGCAATGTCATTTAACATTTCTTTACGACGATCACCAAAACCCGGCGCCTTCACGGCAGCGCAATTAAGTGTTCCACGCAGTTTATTAACAACCAAAGTAGCTAAAGCTTCTCCTTCAACTTCTTCAGCAATAATTAAAAATGGCTTCCCCATTTTAGCGATTTGTTCAAGTATAGGGAGCAAGTCTTTCATATTAGATATTTTTTTCTCGTGCAGCAGCAAATAACAATCATTTAATACTACTTCCATCCTCTCAGAATCGGTGACAAAATAAGGGGATAAATATCCTCTATCAAATTGCATTCCTTCTACTATATCCAGGGTGGTTTCCATGCTTTTAGCTTCTTCCACGG
>DASCNB010000063.1:0-11637 GCA_036011265.1 Nitrospinota bacterium
CTGATCCCTGACAACTTACTGCTATGGCTTTAATTAACTTCGCAATCAGAAATCCTGTCACAGTACTCGTAGGCGTTATTATTATCTGCCTTTTCGGGATGATTTCCATCTTTGCCCTCCCTATACAATTAACTCCCAATGTTGATAAACCCGAAGTCAGTATCACCACAAGATGGGAAGGCGCCAGCCCGCAGGAAATAGAACGGGAAATAATTGAAGTACAGGAGGAAAAATTAAAATCTCTACAGGGTCTCAAAAAAATGACCAGCACCAGCTCGGAAGGGCAAGGTGCTATCATCCTGGAATTTATCCTCGGAACCAATATGACCAGGGCCCTTCTTGATGCTTCGGACAAACTCAGGCAGGTTAAAAGATACCCTGAAAATGTTGACCAGCCGGTTATTGAAACAGGTGCAAGCAGGCCGTCTAATGCTATTTCCTGGTTCATTTTAAAAAGCCATCCGCCAAGGGAAGACATTGCAACTCTCTTCGATTTAATGGATAACGTTGTGAAACCTCGAATGGAGAGGGTAACAGGCGTCAGCTCTATCAATTTCTTCGGAGGTGTAGAAAGGGAAGTCCATATAAAAATTGATCCTTACAGACTGGCCCAAAAAGGACTTACCATGATGAATGTCCGGGACGTGCTCCGTCGTCACAACACCAATATCTCTGGCGGAGATATTGAGCAGGGCAAAAGATCTTATATTGTTCGTACTGTAGGACAATACCCTTCGCTCCAGAGTATTATGGATTCGGTTATCCGCAGGGAAGGAGACGACGTTGTTTACCTGAAAGACATTGGGGTAGCTGAATACGGGTATAAAGAACCGCAGGTTGTAGTAAGGTCGCAGGGCAATCCCACCATTGCCATGAACGCCATCCGTCAGACCGGCTCCAACGTTATGGAAGTAATGGCCGGATTAAAAGAAGCTTTAAAAAAAGTCAATGAAGAAATTTTAAATCCCTTAGATCTTGAATTTGTACAGGTTTATGATGAAACCATTTATATCGATCAGGCAATCAACCTGGTCATACAAAACTTATGGGTAGGCGGTTTTCTTGCATTATCTATTCTGCTTCTTTTCCTTAGAAATATTGAAAGCACCCTTATAGTAGCCATTGCAATCCCTATCAGTGTTATCGGGACATTTCTTTTCCTCGTTGGCTTTGGAAGAAATTTAAATGTAGTGAGTCTCGCGGGTATCGCCTTTGCCGTAGGCATGGTAGTAGACAACTCTATCGTGGTGCTGGAAAATATCTACCGGCACCTGCAAAAAGGAGAAAAACCTTTTGACGCGGCCCTCAAAGGCGGTATGGAAGTCTGGGGCGCGGTGCTGGCAAGCACGCTGACGACCATGGCAGTATTCATTCCCGTATTATTTGTCCAGGAAGAGGCTGGGCAATTATTCAGGGACATTGCTGTAGCTATCAGCAGCGCGGTAGGGCTGTCCCTTATTGTTTCTGTTTTCTTTATTCCGATGGCTGCGGCCCGCCTGCATAAAACAAACAACAATAACAAAACAAACATTTTTAAAAACCTGTTCGGCATTGTTACCCTGGCCGCTTATTTCGCGGAGAGCATAGCAGGTATCATAAGAATAATTAATAGAAGTGTATTGCTCCGGCTCATGACAGTAGGAGGGCTGACTGCAATATCGATTTTTCTTAGCATTAAGCTCATACCGCCGATGGGTTATCTCCCTGAAGGCAACCAGAACATGGTCATCGGAATACTTATTCCACCCCCCGGATATAGCAAAGAAGAGTTTATAGAAATGGGAAAAAAGATAGAAGGAAAGCTGCTGCCATATTGGAAGGCAGAACTTAACTCCTCGGAAGCAAAAGAGTTTGGAGATATCCCGCCCATTAAACACTTCTTTTATGTGGCCAGAGGTCAGAACGTCTTTATGGGTCTGATCAGTAAAGACATTAATGTGGTCAAACCCCTTGCAGATCTAATTAGAAAATCAACATCCGATATTCCGGGCGTTTTTTCTTTTTCCTTCCAGAGGTCCCTTTTTGAGCGGGGTCTTGCTACCGGCAGTTCCGTGGATGTGGAAATCACGGGAATGGATATGGAAAGTGTCAAACAGGCAGCAGGAATGTTAATCATGGAGATTACAAAAATATTCGGTTTCCCAAGACCTGACCCACCAAACTTTAACCTGGGAGGACAGGAAATTCAGTTTCTTCCAAAAGAAGATAAAAGCGCCGAGTTCGGGCTCAGCGTGGAGGATGTGGGCTTCATAGTGCGGACCGCAGTGGATGGGGTTGTTATAGGAGATTACTGGGACAAAGGAGATAAGATAGACTTGAAATTAATTTCCTCGGCGGAGTCCGTAAAATACATCGAAGACCTGGACTCCATACCTGTGGCCACCCCTTCCGGCAAACTGGTTCCGCTATCTTCATTTGTTGATAAGAGGCGAATCGAGTCCCCCACACAGATCAACAGGATCGAAGAAAGAAAAGCGGTAAAACTGGTAGTTTCGCCGCCCAAAGGCATGGAGTTAGAAACCGCTATGACGAAACTTGAGCATGAAATCATAAAACCGATGAGAGACAAAAATATGCTCCCATCTAATGTGGATATTGTTCTCGCGGGAACAGCGGACAAGCTGAAGTCTACGAGGGAAGCTCTTAAATGGAATTTTATTCTCGCGTTACTGATCACATACCTGCTCATGTCTTCTCTTTTTGAATCATTTCTTTACCCCGTTGTCATAATGTTCACTGTGCCGTTGGCCGCAGTAGGCGGTTTTATCGGTTTTCATTTTGTCCATAAATATACAGGCATGCATCTCGACATTATTACCATGCTCGGATTTACATTATTAATCGGCACTGTAGTTAACGGCGCGATTTTAATTGTACACCAGACGCTCAACTTTGTGCGTCATCATGGAATGTCCTCTGAAGACGCAATTGTAGAGAGTGTAAAGACCCGCGTACGCCCAATCTTCATGAGTACGCTCACCAGCATTTGTGGCATGGCTCCTCTTGTTTTGTTCCCGGGAGCAGGCAGTGAGCTTTACAGGGGAGTGGGTAGTGTGGTTATCGGTGGATTAGCCGTATCCACTGTCTTCACG
This sequence comes from Nitrospinota bacterium, assembly GCA_036011265.1. Lineage (GTDB taxonomy): Bacteria > Nitrospinota > Nitrospinia > CAJXCL01 > CAJXCL01 > CAJXCL01. Next base: position 3,093 of record DASCNB010000063.1, read on the forward strand.
CTCTTTGTCGTCCCTACCCTCTTCAGCCTGGTATTATCAGTCTGGAAAATCAAATAATGTTTATTTTTTTTGACAGAATGAACAGGATTGTCTGGATTTGATTTTTGGAGTGCAATAACTGCGTCATTGTCTTTCTGAGGCTTTGCCGAAGAATCTCCTAAGTGCAATGCGTTCAAAACATGAGATTCTTCGCTTCACTCAGAATGACAACATGCGCCCTCTCGATGCTTTCGAGCAGCTTGATCATTTCTCTATAGAGACAGCTATCCAGGTAGATTTTCTAAGTATCCATCTTTTCATGAAAGATTTTATCCCATGTAAATTTGCCTATTTTTCCTCCATAATGCCCACCCAGCACAAAACAAACAAAAAACAAAATAAAACTATCAGCAATTGCACCAAGAATGGCTCCTAAAAAACTTGCCATTATAGCTCCAATAATAGCACCCGGATTCATTTTCATTACCTTATTCCTTTTCACCGCTGATTATGCAAGTTTGCCTTGATTAAGATAGTAACATGATGATGGGGTTTTTTTAAACAATGAAAAGGGTCACTCCTATTACGCGAGAGGTTTTAGATTGTCATCCCTTCACTTCGTTCAGGACAGGTCTGAGCCCTTCGCTTGTCATTCTGAGAGAAGCGAAGAATCTCCTGGTCGTTGTTTTAGTCGTTTCTTAACTTCACCAATGGTCAATGATCAATTGCTAATTATTAATTTCCTTTGCAGCCTCCCTAATAAAAAAAAGAAAACTGCAACCTAACACAGAATTCCCGACTGCACTTTGCCTGTCAGGTAAACTGTATACTTTATATTAATGTTAGATTTTTCTTTAACTAATTGTAAGATTTTCTTATAATTAACTCATGAGTACTTTAAAAGACAACATTGCAGAAATGATTCATCACTTGCCAGAAGACTCCACGTTGGAAGATATCCAATACCATCTTTATGTACTCGAAAAAATACGGAAAGGTCAGGAATCCATTAAAGACGGTAAAGGTATTTCCCATGAGGATGCCAGGGTTCGACTTTCAAAATGGATTACAAAATAATTTGGTCACCTGATGCTCTGGAAGACATAGAGACAATTGGGGAGTTTATCGCAAGAGATTCTGAGTTTTACGCTGAATCCACAGTTCAAAAAATATTTGAAGCCCCTCAGTTACTTATCCAGCACCCTCAATCAGGCAGGGTTGTTCCAGAAATTTGCAATGAATCTATTCGAGAATTATTTGTTTTCCAGTATCGTGTTATCTATGAGATCAAACAAAATGAGATCCATATTCTTACCGTAATACATGGAAAACGTCTATTAGATAAAGATAAAATCTAACCAGTTATTTATGAAAAACAAGCATGTAGGCAGTAATTTCGATGACTTTCTTAAAGAAGAAGGTATATTTCCTGAAGCAGAAGCGGTAGCAGTTAAAAGAGTCATTGCTTTTAAAATTAAGCAAATGATGGAGAAAAAACATTTATCAAAAACAGCAATGGCTAATAAAATGAAAACCAGTCGTTCCGCACTAGACAGACTTCTTGACCCTTCCAACGTTTCAATAACCCTGCAAACATTAGAACGAGCAGCATTGGCTTTAGGAAAAAAACTAACAATAAAAATAGCTTAACTTTGTAACACAGAATTCCCGACTGCAACATTTTTCTGTTAGGTAAACTGTATACTTAATATTATTGTTAGCTTAATAAACACTATGAAAGTTTTGTCAATACAGAATGATAAATCTGAAACGGTTTTTATATTCGGCGCAGGCGCATCCTACCCAGACGGCGTACCATTGCAGTCTGGTATTATTCCCGCAATATTTAATGAAGGAGATCCTCAACTTAAAAAATCTAGTGCATCTAAGAGAATCAAATCCTTTTTAAAAAGCAATTTTCCTTGTAAAGATATCTTTTCGACTTTAGAAGAAGTATTTGGCTTTATCGATTATTTTTTAGTGAACAATATTAGTCTTTCTAAAGAATGGAATGTTCAAACGTTACATAGCACTAAGTCTGATTTAACAAAAATCATTCACTATCTAATAAGTAAAAAAACAAAAAGAAGTGATAATTTTCGTACATTTTGGTCAGTCATTAATAAGCACAATAAAAACATTGGCGTAATTACAACAAATTATGACACGCTAATAGATGATGCTTTCGATAAAATATATTCAGAATGTTTAATCGATTATTGCATTGATTTCATAAACTATAGGCATCCTGACGCTGGCATACCGTTTTGGTGGTGGATTGATCCCACAAAACCAACTGAAATGTTTAATGATGTAACCCCTACTAGAATAAAATTAGTAAAAATACATGGTAGTCTTAACTGGAAATATTGTGATTGCTGCGGCCAAGTAGGCTTAACACCATGGGATCATGGCATAAACCTTAAAACTAATTCTTATGACTCATTCATTGGGAAAGAACTATCTGATTGCCCCTTTGATAACAATAAACTGTCATCGCTTATTCAGGTTCCTACGCATCTAAAAACCAATAATAACTATATCTTTAACAAGCTATATGATGAAGCACTATATCTTATTTGCAATGCTAAAAGCTTGGTGTTTATAGGTTATTCATTCCCAGAGGCTGATGTGCATATCAGAGCACTGATTAAAAGAGGGTTTAGGAATAACGGTAAAATATTTGTAATTAATAAAAGTAGCGCAAAGGATTTAAGGCATAGATATGAATCTTTGGCTAAAAAAGTCAATTACCATCAAATGCCATTTGAAAACTTTGTAAAATCTAGATTGCTGCTAAATATACTAAAAAGCTAACAATTACCTCAACATTGGTAGGCGCAAAAGATTTGTAGTCAAGTCCATCCTTGACTGCATAGAAAATCATTTATGCTTATAAATCCGGCAAAGAAATTTTTCTGTTTGTTTTATTCTGTTGTGCGTTAGTTGTCACGCACGTCATGAGATAACCATGATACCCTGGGAATTACTCGATACTACAACCGTGCCTGGAGAAGAAAGCGAGTTGCGCCTCTACCGTAGAGGTGAGGAGTTCTCCATCAAAATCGGTCACTGTGAGCTGATGAACAGCCGCGTTCACGGCTCAGAAGACGCCCTGGCCGAGCTTACGTGCAAGAGGCTTGGGGAACAGTCCCAATCGCGTATTCTGATCGGTGGACTTGGAATGGGGTTCACCCTGGCCGCTGCATTACAACAGCTTGGGCCATATGCCGAGATCGTAGTTGTTGAACTTTTACCGGCGGTCGTTAAGTGGAACCGGGGACTCCTGTCCTCGCTTGCAGGGCATCCACTGGAGGACAAACGAGTGACGGTCCATGAGGGCGACGTTGGCCAATTCATCCGCTCCAAACAAACTGTTTATGATGCAATCCTGCTGGATGTGGATAATGGCCCTGAAGGACTCACCCGTAAAGAAAATGACCGCCTCTACAGTCCGGCCGGTCTGAGTTCCGCCTTGGCCGCATTACGACCAGGGGGAATATTTGGCATTTGGTCAGTCAACCCCGACCACCGTTTCAGCAAACGACTTAAGCGCGCTGGTTTCAACGTAGAAGAAATTCGCAGCCCTGCCCGCGGCCGCCATGGCGGTAGGCGACATATGATTTGGCTTGGCTCAAAAATGAATGGGATCAAGCCATCAAACAACAAATAAAACCTAACTATTCATTCAACCTAACGCTAAACAGCAAATCTCCGCATAACAATTATTAGCTGTCAAAGTTTTATGATAAAATATGTTCAAAAATGTGTTTGGCGTATGCTAATGTTTAATGATATTTTGGGCTTTTCGTTATGAACCGGTATCAAAAAGTTGAGGGAGTAATTTATGAGTTTTTTTGACATTTTAGCGGCAGTTTTCGCGGCAATAGTAGTCTATTACATAGTGAAAAAAAAGTTTGACAAAAAATAACAAAACAAAGGATTGGGGAACTTTGAGAAGGCAACTAACAATATTTATTCTACTGTTCATTATTGCCACGCCCATTTCTTTAAAAGCCTCAACTGACTTCAATAAAATGGTGAAGATTGAAAAAGGGGTTTTTCAAGCTGGCTGCGATAAAGAGGAAATTGTTCAACATAATAGAGTTGGAGTAAAAACTGTTTTCCTGGACACTTACTGGATTGATAAGTATGAAGTAACAAATTTAGAATATGAAAAGTTTGATAAAGACCATTCCCGGCAATTAAGATCCAACTGTGATAATTGTCCTGTTACCAGGGTTAGTTGGTTGAACGGAAAGGAATATTGCGCTAATCTCGGAAAAGATTTGCCAACTGAAGCACAGTGGGAAAAGGCCGCGGGCGCAAAAAGCGGATGTGATTATGTTTGGGGGGATGAAATGTTTAAAAGTTCCAAACGTCTTGCTCACGCCGGTTTTAATAAAAAGGATAAAATAAACGCGGCGCCAGTCGGTTCTTACCCGCCTAACCGTTTTGGTATTTATGATATGGCCGGCAATGTTTGGGAGTGGACAAATAATTGGTTAGAAACAACCAGTAAAGATTTTCCAAAAGATGAAATCCTTTATAATCCGAGCGGCCCTGACCGGGGTATAAAAAAAATTCGCCGTGGTGGTTCCTGGAATGACAGCATTAAAGGCTTAATTGTAGCATGGCGTGATTGGTCTTTTTCTGACTCTAGATATTACGCTGATTTGGGTTTTAGATGTGTTTATAATTTACCCGACAGGTAGGCGGCTTGCCGCCATTCTTTTATCGTTTACCCTCTTTCAGGGATGCGGTGATTTTGGGAACAGTGGCTTTATCAAATGCACTACCATGATTCCCACTGATCTTGATAATGTCCACGTGTCATTCAAATACGGTTATGATGACTCATTTGGATCTAATAATTCCTTCTGGTATGTTCTTGAGATAAAAAACGATTCAGACATTCCTTTAAAAGATCTACGCTTTAAAATCAACCATCTGTGGTGGGCGTCTTTAAAAGACCTTAAGGTTAATGCCGGTTTCTTTAGAGGGTATCGATCTTTTGGAGAAACTTCCTTTCCGGCAAAAAAGAAAATACGGTTTGTTTTCAGTCCGGAAACAAAAAATAATCTTCAGTTTAAAGATTTATTAGGAAATCCCATGAGCGAAGGAATAGTATTCAAAGAAATCCGTCTTCATTCCAAAGAGGGTGTCGGAACATTCAGGTTCTCAGAACCTTAGTTGATTTTAATGAATATTGGGGTCAAATCTTGATTAGTGATTTAATTCTATTAAACTTTTTCTTTAATTTATTATTTTGAAGTAACAAAAGTCTCATGTCACTTACTCTGCGGCTTATGGATGAATAACCAAGATTAAACAATTCTCCAATTTCTTTATTATTATATAAACCCATATCCCACAATAAATAGATTAATAAACCTCTCTTCTCTTTGTTTGAAGGCTTCACCCTCTTGGAACTCAAAACATCTGCCATATTGCATTTTAGAAAAGAAGCCGCTTTATTTAAAATAGCATGGGGATCGCTTCCTAAAATTTTTCTCTTTTGAGGTATTTCAATATTTGGATTTTCAGATAAATATTTTGTTTTTATTTTATCAACATATTCCTGGCTCCCTAAGATAAGACCATGTCGAAATTCCTCCCATAACTTTTTCTCCTCTTTAGAATAATTTTGAACAATCTCTTTATAGGCTTTTTGTGGATTTTTGACATTTAATTGTGAAAGTATTGCATTAGTTTGCAACCACTTAGGGTGTGACTTTTTATAAACATAAATTGGATAGCTGCTCCATTTATAATCGATTAACCGTTTTACTATCCTTGCGCGTAGCGGGTTCCGGTGAATGTAACAAGATAGGTGCAATAGATATTCATCATTTTCTACAAGAAATGCTTTAAAACGGCCTTGAAATAAATGGCCGCTTCTGTGATGTTTGATATTATACTTTCGAGTAAAGGTAAGTCCAAACCATTGCATGGCCTGAGAGATATTAGCCCTGTTAGTCTTGAGAACCAAATGATAATGGTTGCTCATGAGCACGTAAGCGTAGACTTCAACATCATACCTCTCAGCCATCCCTCCTAAGGTATCTAAAAACAAAATTCGGTCTTCACTATTTTTGAAAATATTTTTTCTCTCATTGCCCCGTGAAAGGATATGGTAGAAAGCGCCCTCGAATTCTATTCTCCATTGCCTTGCCATATGAAGCTTATATCAAATCAAGATATCTCTCGTCAATATTAATCACTAATCAAGATTTGACCCCAATTATGGATTCATTTTATGACTAAACAGTTCTATAATTCTTTTAGAGAGGCGGGAGTTTACCAAAAGCAATTGCTATAGCAATGCCAAGGAATGTAATCATAAATATAATTAGATTAATACTTGAAATGAGAAAAAACCAAAATCGTTTAGTTAGCTTTTCATTGCGACTTTTAAGTTCTCTATAGTATAAAACCACATTATACGTACCACCAAGAGGCACTGTTTTAACGTTTTTACTTTTTGCCTCCCTACGCAATAATATTGCTGCAGCCCCATACAAAACCACAGTTAGCGGCAAATATAAAAGATAAAAGATATCAAACATAAAATCACAAGCTAGTTGCAACTAATAATAGCGGTTGAACATTTTCCTATCCCATATCCTCCACCAAAACCACCACCTGCACCTCCACTGCCTTCACCAATAGTTGCACCAGCTCCCCAAAATCCAGGGCCACCACCACCAAACTTAGCATCTTCTGTACCCTCAAGATCGCTTGCATTACATTTGCCAGAATACCATAGGCTCTCAGCTGAAGCACCTATTCCCAAACCTCCTCCTAATCCAGCACAAACAGTACTAACCCAACATGTTTTATTACTAAACCAGCATTGTACTCTATAAACGCCTACTGCAGAGCCTCCTGATAGAGCATAAACTTGTCCTCCTGCTCCTGCACCACTCCACCAACCACCAGGACAATCATCACATTTGGTGCAAGGCTTCAGACCTGACGGATCAATTCTATTTATAGGATTGTTAAAAACATACGCATAGAAATTAACACCGCCATCAAACCCAATCGGGTCTTGTTGCAGAAAACGCCCAGTGCTTGAATCCATGTAACGAGCACGATAAAAATATAATCCTGTTTCCTGGTCTATCTCACGACCCGTGTAGGTTATTGAGTTTTCAACTGTACCTGTTTGATTAACTATTTTTCCGAAAGAGTCATAGTTATAAGTCTGTACCACATTACCTAAGGAATCTGTCATAGCAGTTACGCTTTTAAGACCGTCATAGTAATAGTAGTAAGTCGTATCTAATGACCCATCACTGTTTGTATCTCTATCAACGGAAATTGGAAAATCAACCCCTGGCCCGTGAGTGTATATAGCCTTCATTTGGTCACTGCCGTCTAATTCAAACAAGATATCTTCATCATCGTATACATACTTGGTCACAACTCCATTAACTGTTTTAGCAATCCTTCTCCCAAACCCATCGTATTGATATTGAACTACATCAGTTGGAGTCACTACCTGAACCAGTCTATTTTCCGAATCATATTGATAGGTGGTAACAGCACTTGATACTTTATCCGTTTTGCTCATCATATTCCCATTATTATCGTAGCTGTAGGTGTACTGATCATCTTCATCAAGCCTATTCAAATTATCATAAGAATAACTTGTCGATGACTGAGAGGATAAACGATTCCCTACATCATCATAGGTAAAGTTTTCAATCGGATTGTAAGCCTGTGGGTGAGTGGCATCGGTCAACCGATAGACATCATCATAGGTATAATTATGCAAGCCGTCATTATCCGTCATGGATACTCTGTTCCCCACATTGTCATGAGTATAAGAATAACTTGATATGTTAGTTGTCCCTGTATCGCTAGACATGCTGGTTAATCTACTTGCAGCATCATAGGCATAAGTCGTAACTACGCCATTGTCATAAGTCATGGACGTTCTTCTTCCAAGGACATCATAACCAAAGATAGTGACTTCATTGTTGGGATTGGTGATTGATGTGAGTCTGTTCAAGGAGTCATAGACGTAATTCCATTCACCGAAAGGTGTGATCATTTTAGATCTATTTCCATTGAGGTCGTATTCATAGACAGAGTCGACTCCAGATGCAGGGGGCAGGGGTCGGGGGTCAGGGGTCAAGGTTTCTTTTTCTACTTTTTTGATAGATTGTTTTGATCGCTGAAGATTATTAGTTGCTGGTTGTTCGTTGTTGGTTCTTAGCGAATCTTTAATTAATGAATTAATAGCGAAATCCGATAAAACTGTTTCTGAATCTATAGAAACCGGGGTTAAGGATGCAAGCATGGAATGAGTCAGTTGTTGGTTGTTCGTTTTTGGTTGTTGGTCTTCTTCTTTGACATGAGCCAAGCTCAGCTTTGCAGGATTAACAGGATCTACCGGATTAGTGGCTTTTGCTAATTTAACAGGGGCGCTATCTTTTTTGATGAGTTTTCCGGACAATGTTACATTGTCTGCCTGTAGAAAGCCTCCGGTTATATCAAGGGTATTGTAGAAGACAGCGTCCAGGGTATCAACAGCTGCCGCGTTTACTATAATAAG
>DASCNB010000064.1:0-4988 GCA_036011265.1 Nitrospinota bacterium
ATTTTGAATGCTTATAGCTATTCGATAAAGTTGACAGCTCAAACGGCGTATTTTCATCTCCAGGGGTCCTGTTTTTTGGAATGCCGATGCAACCAACAGTGCTGGTATAAATGACTTTTTTAATTCCGGTTTTTACAGCAGCATTTAGAATATTTCTTGTTCCATCGACGTTAATTTTATAAATTATGTCTTTTGAAGCATCCCATAAACTATAATGCGCCGCTGCATGAAAGAGAAATGTGCAATCTTTTAATGCTTTTTCAAGTAGTTTGTAATCTAATAAATCCCCGTAATACACTTCAATGTTTAAATTTTTTAGGTTCAAACTATCGCTGCTGTGTCTTATCAGAGCCCGCACTTTAAAACCTTTTGTGATTAATGCCTTAACAAGATTTGAACCAATAAATCCGGTAGCGCCAGTAACTAAACATTTCATATTGCTTAACTTTATAGGAAATTGAAATAGCTTTACGTGGTCATTAGATTCTTGCGAAATCTGAAATCGGTGTTTACGAATTCACGTTATAATAGAATTGGAGTCAGATGTCAGAAGGTAGGTGTTCTTTGCGCAGCTGTTATTTTCAGTTATCACTTTTTATTTGAGAATAATATTCAGCCAAAGCTAAAAGAGGAAAATAGTTTCTATACATGTGGTATTTTATATAAAAATGTTTTGGGAAGCCCGTTCCAGTATATTCTTTTTCATCCCATGTTCCATCTTCATTTTGATGGTCTAACAAATACTGAGTTCCTTTTTGAACAAAAGAACTTGTTGATTCATCTGCAGCTAAAAGACCCAATAAAGCCCACGCTGTTTGTGAAGCCGTACTGGCTCCCACCCCTATGAAATTTTTATCTTCATAAGATTTGCAAGACTCTCCCCAACCCCCATCCTTGTTTTGATGAATTTTTAACCAGTTTACCGCTCTTTGAATGTAACCCTGATTCATGTCTTCACCTATTGCTTTAAGGCCAATTAAAACAAGGAAGGTCCCATAAATGTAATTGACACCCCACCGTCCATACCAGGTTCCGTCCGGTTCCTGGTTCTTTTTTAGAAAATTGAGAGCGTCTCTTACAGGAGAATAATCTGTTCTATAACCCAGAGTTCCTAAAAGCCATAGCACCCTGCCGGTAACGTCGTTAGATGGTGGATCTAATAGCGATTCCAGATCTGCAAACGGTATTTTATTAAGCAATTGTTTGTTATTATCGACATCAAAAGCGGCCCAGCCCCCATTTGAACTCTGCATGCTCAAGAGCCATCTCAAACCTTTATTGAAAGCTTCTAAGCTTCTATTCTCAGGTTTAACCTCAATATTTTTCAGAGCCACTAATACTTCAGTGGTATCATCATTGTCAGGATAAAAATCATTTTCAAATTCAAATGCCCATCCACCTGGCCGGCCTTCTTTATTCTTAATTTTCCAATCACCGTCTTTTAAAATTTGCTTGTCAATCAACCAGTTGGCCGCTTTGATTAGAGCAGGATGATTATCCCGGATGCCCGATTTCCTTAAAGCATTGCATGTAATAGCAGTGTCCCAAACCGGAGAGATACAAGATTGCAGGGAAAGAGTTTCAGAGTCTTCAATTCTAAAACTTTCGATTACCTCCAACCCTTTTTTAATGCGTGTATCATCGGCATCATACCCTAAAGCTCTCAAAGCGATAATAGAATTCATCATTGCGGGTATTATACCTCCCCAGTTTCCCGATTTGTCCTGGTGCTCAATAATCCACATTTCAGCCTTTTTAATTGCTTTTTCACGGATAAAGTTAAATGGATGATTATCCAAAACCTTTAAAAAATATTTATCAAAATAATTAAAAAAGAGCTTCCAATAATCAGCAGCAGTGTTGCTACTTTTTAAATTTGAACGCCCATTCGAAGCATATAATTCGTCGATTGAAAAGGAATCAGGCAAATGACAGACCGATTTTTTCGCAAGGATAATTAATAAAGGTACTATTACGCTTCTCGACCAACTCGAAAACTCGTAAATATTAAAATAAAACCAATTGGGAAGAAGCATCATCTCCACAGGCATTGCCGGCAGTTTTTCCCAATCATATAATCCAAACAAAGATAGAAATTTTTTAGTAAAAACACGGCAGTTTTCTATGCCACCATTATCAATAATAAAAACCCTTGCTTTTTTCATGACAGGGTCATCAATTGGAACTCCAGCCATTTTTAAAGCAAAATATGCTTCTGCTGTGGTACTTACTTCGCTTGGTCCACCATAATACAGGTTCCATCCTCCATCCGGTTGAACGGTTCTTCTTAAAAGTTCTACCGCTTTTTTTTCCTTCGTAATATCCACTTTATCTAAAAAACGACGGAATAAAATATATTCTGAGGTTATTGTTGTGTTGGCTTCAAGTTCCGATATCCAGTATCCTTCTTTATTCTGCTGGCTAAGTAAATACGCTTGGGATCTGGAAATGGCCAATTCCATTTTTTTTTCTAAGGAGGTTTGATGAGAATAAATATCGGTGTAACCGTCATGAAATGATTTCTCCTCATCAAGGGTTGGCAGGTTTTTAAAATTGAAATGCTCCACCGTGTCCCTGTCGTAATTTGTTCCGCGTCCCAAAAAGGATGTGATAGATGTTAAAAAATTTACCATAATAAATAAACTTTAATATGCTTTTAAATTTATTCTATATCTATTTGAATTTTTGTTTGTTTCATTGAAATAATAAAATTTTTTCAATATACGATGAATATTAGGTTAAGTCAAGTTTTTTTGCATCCACATTAAAGTTGCTTTTATTTTAGATATTCCTTATATTAAATAAAGGTTCAATTTTTTTGTCCGATAGAATTGGTATAGGGGGTAAAAAAATGGCGCTTGGTGGAATAAGTTCAGCTTTGTCGGCATTAAAGGCTTTTTCAAAAAAAGTCAGTAACACTTCTAATAATGTTGCAAATATAAACACCGCAGGTTTTAAGAAAAGAACCACTTCATTCCAGGAAAGCGGAAATTTGAGAGGCGTTAAGGTCTCTTCAAATCAACCGGTACATACGCAAGGGCCGCTTATACCTACGAATAATCCTCTAAATATAGCTGTGAATGGTCAGGGGTTTTTTCGAGTTAGCTTACCCAATGGTGGAACCGGCTATTCACGCGACGGCAACTTGAAGAAAGATTCTACCGGTCGACTTGTTACCTCAAACGGAAATCCAATTGAACCGGAAATTAGTATTCCTGGAAATGCAACAGGTGTGAGTGTGTCAGGCTCCGGACAAGTCTCGGCTACCATTAATAGGCAAAGTCAGGCAATTGGGCAAATAGAACTATCTTCTTTCCAAAATTCCGGTGGACTGGCTTCTCTCGGAAATAATTTGTTAAGCGCGTCAAACGCCTCCGGCCCTGCAGTAAACGGAATCCCCGGGACTGGTGGTCTCGGTACCATTATTCAGGGTAGTATAGAATCTTCAAATGTTGATATAGTGGAAGAATCTATAAACCTGATTACTTCGAGCGCCGGTTACAAAGCAAATATAAAATCAATTAAAGCTCAGAATGAACTTCTTGGAACTATCCTTGATATAAAAGAATAGCCTGGTTTGATTCTTCAAATGCTTCATCACTCCACAAATTCAATTCTGCAATTCTAAAAAAAATTTTTTTTTAATAATACCTTGATTTTTTGAAGCAGACATATTATAAAGAGATAATTAGCACTCTTTAGTCAGGAGTGCTAATTGTTTAACTGTTTTATAGTGGATGCTTTTAGCAGACAGATCATGTGCGGCAAAGCCGCGACCAGAAAAGAAATGTATTGGTAAAGGAGGTGAATAACAAATTTCTGGGGATGATTTTAAGCAACCCCTTTAGATTTTTGCAAGGGAGCATTAAACCTCTCACAAAAAGGCGGAAGATATTGTTAATTCCATTAACTTGTTTGCGAGCGGGACTCTCTAACGGCGTAAATTATTCTTGCTTTTCATAAGTAGTTCTATTTTTTTAATCCTTAAAATATTGAAAGGAGTTTATAAATGAAAGTTCGGCCATTGCAAGACAGGGTTCTGGTCAGACCCTTGGAAGAAAAGGAGACCCAAAAAGGTGGAATTATAATCCCTGATACGGCTAAAGAAAAGCCAATGGAAGGGAAAATTGTCGCCGTAGGAAATGGAAAATTGTCAGAAGATGGTAAAAGGCTGCCTTTGGAGGTTAAAAAAGGCAATAAAGTTATTTTTGGAAAATATGCCGGTACTGAGATTAAAGTGGATGGAGAAGAATTACTTCTCATGAGAGAAGATGATATTCAGGGAATTATTGATTGATTTTTTTTATATATTAAGGAGGAAATATGTCAGCAAAACAAATATTATATAGTGAAGATGCACGAAAAAAAGTATTAAATGGAGTGGATAAACTGGCCGAAGCCGTAAAAGCCACTTTAGGACCAAAAGGAAGAAATGTTATTCTTGATAAAAAGTTTGGATCTCCAACCATTACAAAAGATGGCGTAACCGTAGCTAAAGAAATTGAACTGGAAGATCCATTTGAAAATATGGGCGCCCAGATGGTAAATGAGGTGGCAAGTAAAACCAGCGATATAGCCGGTGATGGAACAACTACAGCAACAGTTCTGGCCCAGGCAATTTACAGAGAAGGACTTAAAAATGTTACAGCAGGCTCTAACCCGATGGAAATTAAAAGAGGCATTGAAAAAGCTGTTGAAGCCGCTACCGTATACTTGAAGAAAATTAGTAAGGCGACTAAAGATAAAAAAGAAATTGCGCAAGTAGGCACTATTTCTGCCAACAATGACACGACTATCGGGGATCTGATTGCTGAAGCTATGGATAAGGTGGGTAAAGACGGTGTTATCACCGTGGAAGAAGCTAAAAGCATGGAAACCACCCTGGATATAGTAGAAGGAATGCAATTTGATAGAGGATATTTATCCCCTTATTTTGTCACCGATTCTGAGAGGATGGAAGTAGTATTAAATGATTGTTATTTGCTGCT
>DASCNB010000065.1:0-34758 GCA_036011265.1 Nitrospinota bacterium
TCCTCACATAGAAAGGTCGGGACATTGGGAATTATCGAGTCTTCACCGGTGTAATATTTGATGATCTCCGGAACAAACGAATAAATCGCCTTGTCATCTGCAATACCAGTCCCCGGAGCATTGGCCAGTGCGACATTACCGGCACGGTAGGCCTTCATGAGCCCCGGTACCCCAAGCAGCGAATCCGGGTTGAATACGGTCGGGTCTAAAAAATCATCGTCAATCCGTCTGTAAATGGCATCGAGCTTCTCGAAGCCCTTTGTGGTCCTCATGTAGACAAAATCATCCATCACCACCAGATCCCGCCCCTCAACCAGTTCCTCGCCTATTTGTTGAGCCAGGAACGAATGTTCGAAATAAGCGGAGTTGTATATCCCTGGGGTTAGGATAGCGATATTGGGTTTTATGATTGACTCGGGAATCAGGTTTCGGAGCGTATCGGTAAGGCGATTGGAATAATCGTCAACCGGTCGAATCGGCAAGGCCTCGAAAACAGCCGGGAGAGTTTGCTTCATGACCCTACGGTTGCCCAATACATAGGAAACTCCCGAAGGGCAGCGCAAGTTATCCTCCAGAACGTAAAATTGCCCCTTTTCATCCCTGATAAGATCGATGCCGCTTATGTGACACCATATCCCTTTAGGTGGGTTTAAGCCCTGGCATTCTTTACGGTAAGCCAGAGAGGAAAGGATGATTTCCTTGGATATCACCCCGTCTTTTATAATCTTTTGATCATTATAAACGTCATGGATAAACTTGTTGAGCGCGAAAACCCTTTGCTTCACTCCCCTGTCAATCAAATCCCAGTCATAGGCCTTGATGATCCGTGGAATGATGTCGAATGGAAATATTTTTTCTAACCCACTTTGATCTCCATAGACTCCAAAAGTTATTCCCATCTGCATGAATGCTGCTTCAGCAGCTTTCTGACGATTGCCCAGCTCTTTATCGGGAAAGGAATTGATCCTATCAATCAATTTTTTAACTTTCGCTCTGGGTTGTCCGGATTTTTCAAAAAACTCATCATAGAAATTTTCTGGATTGTAGGATTCGAAATTCACAGGAAAGTCACGATTGGGAAATTAAATAAAGTTTTCCATCCCAAGAAAAGCAGATGGCTAATTTAAGTTTACATTATAGGTATTTATTTTTTCTTTGATTTTTTTTTGGGAGGTTTTCAGAGGCTGTACAGTTCCCTGAAAAGCCTTAAAAATCTTACTGCAAAAATTGAGCGATCGTTTTTCAGGCATTTGTACTTAAAACTTGATAGATTTTATCAAAACAGAATTTTGAAGTCAAGATTGGAATGTTTTCGAACAAACTTCCCCCGTTTTTTTTAGATTCTTTTAAAGGGAAGTTGATATAGATAAAAGGGCTGATCTACAATGTACTGATCGAGTGTTGGAATGTCATCCTGAAAGTATTTTTCTACTGCGACTATATACCCGTCAGTTGTATAACAATCCATTGATATTGCACATAGTTATAGCTGGCTTTTACTCTTGACCCCATGACTATTAATCAGGTGGTCATTTTCAATTGCAATAGGTTCTTCAATATCTAAACTCTTTTCTCTGACAAAAGGTCTACACAAACTTCTTTTTATCTTTAACCTTTCCTTCTTCCTAAATATATCATCTCTAAATTCACGGTCCGTTGGTGTAAACATAAGGTTTATAAATCTTATGAATTTAATAGAAAGGTCAACCGCAAGAATTAAAATCTGGATAAATGGAGGAAAATCTAAAAAAATGCTTGTGTACTAAATGTGTGTTTTTAGTATTTTGATGTGATGTAAATAGTTGAATTAATAGGTGCTATTGCTCAATAAAGAGGGGTTCGAAACCCCGCTTCGGCATTTCAACTGACGGCAAAGCAAAAAAATGCTACTCTGCAGGTGGTGCAAAAGGTGGGGACAGGTCACCGGCAGAAGTCAGGCTTGAATAAAATGAATTCGCTTTAATTCTTTTCAGCAAAATCTTTAAAATCTTCTATGGAGAGTTCCTTTTCAGTTGATTCTGAGCCAGGGTTTTTACTCTTTATAGCTCCTTTCAATTGCTCAAGAGAAAGATTGACTTCCGAGTCCGAAGAGTCTTCTGAGCTTGCACTCAGGGCTTTTAATTCATCGAGAGTCATCTGCCTGTTTCTGTTTATCGTGTTATGTGTGTTGGCATTTCCTGTACCGTCACCTCTAGCTTCACCTTCAGCTTTATCTATACGATGAATAACAAGAATATCATCTTCAGTTCCTTTTATCTTATCAGGTCCCTTGGAAAAAACAATGAAATCATACATTTCCTTTTCAGGGAAAAGGCGATAATAAATCTCATTTCCCCAGGCATCAATGGGGTGTTTTATTACATGCCCTGTAGGATAAGCTCCCTTTGCATCTCGATAAGCAACAATTGTATTCTCCATCTTAATCATACGCTTGCTGGTCCATGACACAAGAGGGCTGCCAATGGAAATACCTGTTTTCAGTAACTGATCTTCCGCTGATTTTCTGACAGAAGTTTTCGGGAATTTTATGGCAAGCTGTTTATATAATTTTAAGGCATCAACTTCTTTTTTCAGTCTCCACATATTATCTGCTTTATTTTTAATTGTTTCTGCTTCCTTCTCTTTTTTAGCCAAAATGGTGTCTTCATTTGAACAGGATAATAACAAAAAGTTGAAGGAAAAAAGCAGTGCCAGCCCAAAAAACAGAAAGGCACTATTCGATTTTAAAATTTTAATTTTAGATTGCAGATTGTAAGGCCTAAAAGTGAAACGTAAATCATCAATTTTATGCCTTTGTACAAAATTTTGGGAACGCATTGAAAACCTCCTCATGTAACAAAACATTATTTGGAAAAAATAAATTCAACTCTTCTATTTTTAGCTCTCCCAGTAGACTCTTCATTAGAAGCTAACGGTTTATTGGCCGCATATCCAATTGCCGTTAACCTGCTTGGGTCGATACCCTTTTCATCGGTAAAATGTCTTAAAACTGTCGTAGCCCGAACCGCGGATAGTTCCCAATTAGAGGGAAATTGTACTGTGGAAATGGGTATACTATCTGTATGGCCTTCGACTGTTAATTTAAAAGGAAATTGTTTCATTATCTTCGAAAGACTGTTAAGAAATTGCAATGAGTCTTTTTTTAAAAAAGCTGAGCCTGGGCCGAAAAAAAAGCTTCCTTTTATGCGAACCCTCACACCAGAAGTTTCCACACTAACAGCAATATTTTCAGTCTGATCAATTGCTTTGGCAGCCTCCTCAACTTTATTGCCCACTTCTTGTCTATCTAATTCTTCTTTTGCCCTGGCCTCAGCAATAGCAGACTCTTTATCTCCACCTTTACCTTTATCTTTAGGTAGAGACTCTTTATCCGTATCTTCACCTTGAAGTGTTGATTGAAAATCACCTTTTACTTTTGTGGTGACACCAAAAGCATCTTGAACAGATCCCAGCATCTCCTGGAATTTTACAATGTCCATATTCGCGAAAGAAAGCAACAATACAAAAAAGGTCAGCATTAATGTAGCAAGGTCAGCAAAGGTCATAATCCATGCGGGAGCACCCCTTTTGCATTCCTCAGAAGGAAGTGCCGTACTATCTTCTTCAGGAGCATTTTTCTCACCTTTTTTTGCTGGTGAGGGAGCAGGCTGTGCTTCTTGCTGGGGTCCTGGTGGAGGCTGAGGAGGTGGCGGCATAGGTGTTGGTGGCATAGGTGGTGGTTCTGTCGCGTTCTCAACTACAGTTTTTTTCGTTTTGCTGACAGCTTTTGTACTCTTTTTTACTATAAAAAATTTTTTGCATTTTGAACAGCGAACCCGCGCTCCCTTATCAGGAATTTTTTCATCTTTAATCTTAAATTTAGTTTTACAATTTGAACATGAAGCGATCATAGGTCAATCAGGATTAAATAATTAAAATATTCTCTCTAATCCAAACACAAGCATCGGAGAATGCGTTTGTTAAACACTTTCCTGTTGACTAAAGACCGCGTTAGTTTCCAACAGGAGCAGATAAAAAGATTCTATTTTTCTTTAGGTTTTCCAGATGGCGATAGATAAACATCGAGTTTATCTTGCACGGTATTAGGGTTTTCCTGCTGGGCAATGGAAATTACTCCCTCTATAATTATTTCTTTAATTAAAGCTTCTTCTTTCGATCGTTGAGAAAGTTTTACAGATGCCGGAAAAAAAACAAGGTTTGCCAATAAGGCGCCATAAAATGTAGTTAACAGGGCAACAGCCATCGCGGGTCCAATGGATGAAGGATCTGCAAGGTTTTGCAGCATTTGAACTAATCCTATTAAGGTTCCGATCATCCCCCAGGCCGGGGCAAGAACACCCATATTATCAAAAACATCAGAGCCTAATTTATGCCTTGTTCTTAGAGAATTTAATTCAGTTGAAAGAATTTTTTTTATAACAGCTGGATCGGTACCATCAACACATAAACGAACCCCTTTAGCCAAAAAATTATCGGAAAATTCTTCATTTTCAAGCGCCAATACGCTCTCCTTGCGAGCTTTTGTGGCTAACTCAACGATCTTCGTGATTGTTGAGTCAGGGGAATGCAATTTAACGGTAACAACATTAATGCCAACTTTAAAAGTTCCTAAAACAGTTTTCAGCGGATACATAACAAGGCTTGCGGCTACGGTTCCCCCAACAACAACTAACGATCCCGGGATATCAATAAAACCTCCTATGGCACCACCCATCAGAATAGCGGCAGCCACAAGACCCAGACCTAAAAGTGCTCCTATAATTGTTCCAATATCCACCTGAATGATTCTCCTTTAATTTATTGAAGAGATTGAAGAATAAACCATCTTAATTTTTCTGTCAATAGCATTTTGTCAAGACTGCTTGTCTATGAGTGATATCTTTCCCTTTTAAATGATTATGCAATCCGTTTTTCCCTTTTGCCTATATTCCTTTATTTAGCTTTTTTTGAAGCTATTGCACTAAAATTCAAAAAAAAATTACTTTGCAATTTATTGGATTATTTGGACTTAAAAAGCTGGAGCCGGGAATTGAATGCCCGCTTAGAGATCAAACAAAATCATTAAGCTTAGAGAAGTTGGGCAGACAGGATATTTTCTGTGGTTGAAAATAGAGGTTTAATTCCTTTTATTAATAATTTTTAACAGCAAATAGCCACAATAAAATTCTGAGACTGATAATATCGACATATTCAGTAAGAGCTTCATTTTGGTTTCTCCAAAAAAAAGAATGATAACTACAATCATTGTAGACATTCCAATAAGCTCCAAAAACAGTCCAAAATAATACGCTAATGTTTTCATGGCTTAATTATTCACGAGTTTTAAATTTTTCAACAAGACGATTTTCATGTAAAGCTGAAATAATTTTTTTTAATCTTTTTTGGAGTTTTCAAGGGGAGAACAGGTGCCTCTAATAAAGTGGTCTGATGAGTATACTCTAAAACCATGTAGATAACCCTGTGTTTTTCCGTCTAACTAATCAATACTTACATCTTATTTTCTCTTGCAGGATGGCACCGATATTGCTGTTATAACAGAACAAAACATTACGTCAAAATTATGTCAAACTATTTTATTTTGGAAAATGAAGGGAGAAAATATGAAAAGAAAAAAAAGTAAAGCAACCGCAACGAAAAAAGTTTCAGATAAAGATCAAAAATGGATTTTGCTGGATAAAATCAATGTTTTGCTTCTCGATGTGATGAAATCCAGTCAAACTGCTCAACACATTTAATTAGCCCGATAAAGAGTTGTGCAGATAAGAAGAGTTTGCAGATGTTAGGCACTAATATTTCGTTTGAGAAATCTGATCGGTCATTCTATAAGTATTATATATAGGATTTTTAATGAGAATTTTTTCATCATTTTTCCTTCTCTTGAGTGAAAGGTTCAATCCCGGCACAAAATCATTTAAACCACGTTTTTCTAGCTTTTGTAGAAAATTCCTTGTTTGAAATCTTACCAAATGACTCGTTCATATTATTGAGGCGTTCTATTAACACCTCAATGAGATAGTCTTTTATTTTATCTTTTAAATTTTTAGGAATTGCACTAAAAAAGTGATTGTTCATTTTTATGACCAAAACCTCTTCATTTGCAATTACATTTGTAGTTCGAGGGTGTTTTGATAAAAAAGACATTTCACCAAAAGTTGAACCCGCTTTAAGAGTTGCTAATGGTTTTATCACTCCCCTTTTTTTAATAAGCACAGATCCATTGACAATAATGTAAAGTGGCAAAGCGGTCCTGCTCTTAAATCCCTGTTTTATGATAAAATCACCTTTTTTAAATGTAACAAGAAATTTATTTAGTTTTGCCAATAGTTTTCGTTCTTTTACAGAACAATGTTTGAACACCGGCATTTTTCTAATGAATCTGTATATATCCATCTAAATTGACTAAATAAATTAAAAATTATCGCAATAATTGCTATAAATTTGTGGCTTCAAATTTTTTTCTCGTCTTTCTTAAGTTACCCCTTTATCAATATATTTGACTCTACTGATTAGTTGCAATATTACCAAAAATTACTTCATTATTCCAAAAAAACCTTCAAAAGGAGAAACCCTCGCCATTAGCTAATTATATCCGGCCAGCAGTAAACGCAAAGTATAGATCTAAAAGTGAACCAGCGAAGGTAATAAGCATTGATGAAGCTGCCCTGACACAAATCTGCTGAGGTAAAAGGCCGAGAGTAAGTGATAAAATAATAGAAAAGCTTTACGGTAAACTTAGTCTGGACAAGGCGAGTGATGCAAGAGAATTGTCGTAAAGCTAAAACATCTTCTGGTCCACAAAACTAAAGTGACTTTTCTCACCTATTACTATATGGTCAAGTACTTTAATTCCAACAATGTCACAAGCTTGTTTCAACCTCTGGGTAATTTCAATATCATCCTGGCTTGGAGTCGGGTCTCCGCTCGGATGGTTATGAATTAAAATTATTGACGCGGCAGATTCTTTTATTGCAGGGTTAAGGACTTCACGGGGGTGAACCAGGCTGGAAGTAAGGGAACCTTGTGAAATGATAATATCCTTCAAAATTTTATTTTTACTGTCTAATAAAATTATTTTAAAAATCTCTTTTTTTATACTTCTCATCAACGGTATATAGTGGTTAACTACATCTTCACTGGATCTGAACTGTTTCTTTTTTGCTCCGTACTGGGATGACATTCTTTTTCCTATTTCCAGCGCGGCTTTAACTTGAGCGGCCTTCGCTAAACCAATTCCTTTAATAGTACAAAGCTCCCGAACAGTCAGCAAATCCAAACTGCGGAAATTTCCAAATGTAGTTAAAAGCTCTCTCCCTATATCGAGAGCGCTTTTTTTTCCTACCTTATCACCCACTCTCAAAATAATAGCCAACAATTGAGCGTCTGTTAAAGCTTCGGGACCCTGGTCTACTAACCTCTCACGCGGCCTGTCCTCCTCAGGCCAGTTTTTTATCGTTATCGTTTGTCGAGATTTTGGATTTGAAGTATTCAAACGTATTTGTTAACCCTTGATCTAAATCAATTTTCGGAGACCAATTAATAATTTCTCTAGCTTTTGTAATATCCGGCTGCCGAATTTTGGGATCATCTACCGGGAGAGGTTTAAAAGTTATTTTACTTGAACTTTTGGTAATTTCAACAATTTTTTTCGCTATTGACAGAAGCGTTATTTCGTCAGGATTCCCAATGTTCACGGGTTGATTTTCCTTTGACATGAGCAGGCGGTAAATTCCGTCAATTAGATCCGTGTAATAGCAAAAGCTTCGAGTTTGCGAACCATCACCAAATACGGTCAAATCTTCTCCTTTCACAGCCTGGCAGAAGAAGTTTGGTATGGCCCTGCCGTCGTTAATTCTCATCCGTGATCCGTATGTATTAAAAATTCTTACAACCCTTGTTTCCACCTTATGATAATAATGATAAGCCATAGTAATGGCCTCGGCAAAACGTTTTGCCTCATCATAAACTCCCCTCGGTCCAATCGGGTTTACATTTCCCCAGTAATCTTCCTTTTGAGGATGTAGCAGGGGGTCACCATACACTTCTGAGGTGGAGGCCAGCAAAAAAACCGCTTTTTTATCTTTAGCCAGACCAAGGGCATTATGAGTACCTAAAGACCCTACTTTTAATGTTTGGATTGGAAGCTCAAGGTAGTCTATAGGACTGGCAGGAGAGGCAAAATGCAGGATATAATCCAACCGCCCTTTTACGTCAATATATTTTGTTACGTTATGCTCGACGAATTGGAAACGGCTGTTATTAATATGTTTTATGTTATTTAGATCTCCTGTTAAAAGGTTATCCATGCAAATTACTTCATGGCCTTTATCCAGAAAATAATCGCATAAATGAGATCCTAAAAAACCCGCGCCGCCTGTGATGAGTGTTCTTTTCATTATAGCTTGATAATTTTTGAGTTATTTATTCCCTTTGTCGCGTTACGGGTATCAATCACCAGTTGAGAATTCTTGACTATTTTTTTATAATCGTAGCTGCTGTGATTTGTACAGATAACAGCACAAGCTGCTTTTTTCAATAACGGAATCGTCAGTTTAGAATTCCTGACACTTGCATATTTCCAGTTACTGTTGAGGAAGGGATCATTACAAGCAACACGTGCCCCTTTTTTAAGCAGCAAATCAATAATGGCAATTGCCGGAGATTCCCTTACATCACCTGTATCTTTTTTATAGGCCATACCGAGAATGAGGATAGTTGAATTTTTAATGGTCTTTCCCATAGTGTTGAGGGTATCGGAAACTTTTGTCACGACATAATGAGGCATATGAGTATTAATATCATCAGCCAGTTCAATAAATCTTGCCTTGTAATCAAGGGTTTTTAGTTTCCAGAGCAGATAGTGAGGGTCAACAGGGATACAGTGTCCACCAAGACCAGGTCCGGGATAAAAGGGCATGAAACCAAAAGGTTTTGTTGAAGCTGCTTCAATGATTTCCCAGACATCTATTCCAAGCCGGTCGCACATTACAGCAATTTCGTTTACAAGACCGATGTTTACAGCTCGAAATGTATTTTCCAGCAGCTTAACCATTTCCGCGCTCCGGGAAGATGAAACAGGAACAACTGTTTTTATAACTTTGCCATATAAAGCCTTTACTATTTTTAAGCAATTGGGAGTTACTCCACCAACAATTTTAGGAGTATTCTTTGTCTTGTATTCCCTATTACCGGGGTCTACCCTTTCAGGAGAAAAAGCGAGAAAAATATTTTTCCCAACTTTGAAACCTTTTTCTTCCAGTAAAGGCAGAATAATTTCTTCTGTCGTGCCGGGGTATGTGGTGCTTTCAAGAACAACGATCTTTCCCGGTTTTAAGTATTTCAACAGCTGGTTTGCAGCATCTAAAATATAAGACATGTCCGGTTCTTTGGTTTTTATTAATGGAGTCGGAACACAAATACTGATAGCTTGAACATCTTTCATACAAGAATAACTTGTATATGCTTTCAGGCGACCCTTAGCTAACAACTTTTTAAATAAAACCGTGTCCACATCAGGAATATAATTAATACCTTTATTAAATTTGTTGACTTTGGTTTTGTTTACGTCGATTCCGCAAACCTTAAAACCGGCCTTAGCAAATTCAACGGCAAGAGGCATTCCCACATAACCAAGTCCTATGACCCCTATATTTATTTTTTTGTTTTCAATCTTTTTTAAAAGTTCTTTAATCATTTTGATGCATGCTCCCTCGGCATAATATTTTAAGCAATCCTTAATGTTACAAAAAAAGAGATTCTTCGTTCACTTGCGCTCCCTCAGAATGACACACAGTAGGTTTTAGATTATCATTCTGAACGTCAGCGAAGAATCTCCTGGTCGTTATTTTAGTCGTTTTTCAACTTCACCAATGGTGTAGTTGAGAAATATTATTATAAATTGCTTCTCAGCCGCTTGATACAAGAAGGTTAGCTTTTTTCAAGCATATTTTTTGCAACTAGAACGTAATACCAGAGTTAAAATAATCACCTGTTTTTATTTTGTGCCCTAAAGAAAATTGGTATGCGTCCATTTCCGACTTACCTTCCGGTTGAACCGAGGTAATTAATATTGATCCGTCTTTTGTGGCAACTTCAATCCCATTTTGCCTTATGTCAAGTATAGAAGCCGGTTTTCCCTCATGAACATTTACCGGCATTTTCGCTTTCAAAACTTTCAATCTATTATCTTTAAGAAATGAGTATGCACCCGGCCATTTATAGGTCCCTCTAATTAAATTAAAAACATCGTTTGAAGAACATTCCCAGTTTATCAATCCATCTTCTTTTTTTAATTTTGGCGCGTACATTGCTTTGGCATGGTCCTGTTTGACTGGTGTTATCAGACCTTTTTCTAATCCATCTACTGTTTTTAAAATTTTTTCAGCACCTAATATAGCAAGTTTGTCATGCAATGTCATAACATTATCATCAGGAGAGATAGAGATTTTTTCCTGAAGTAGAATATCTCCTGTGTCCAGGCCCTCCTCCATAAGCATAGTTGTAACTCCTGTTTCTTTCTCTCCACGAATTAAAGCCCAATTGATAGGTGCGGCTCCGCGATATTTTGGCAGAAGAGAAGCATGCAGGTTGACACAACTAAACCTGGGATAGTTAATTATAATTAGAGGAAGCAATTGCCCATAGGCTACTACAATAATAATGTCTGGATTTAAAGATTCAATCGTCTTAAAAACATCCTCATCTTTCAAGGAAGGAGGTTGATAAACGGGGATGTTTTGAGATAAGGCAAAACTTTTAACAGGCAACGGCAAAAGGACTTTACCCCTTCCTTTTGGCTTGTCCGGCTGGCTAAAAACCGCTGCAACTTCATGCCTGGATTGGGAAAGAAGTTCCAGAGTGGTCCTGGCAAAATAAGGTGTTCCCATAAAAACGATTTTCAATAAATATTCCCCATCTCAGTTTTTAGCCACTAACTTCTACTATATAAGTGTTATTAATTTTGACGGTGTGATATTAATATGTCTAAGGATGAGTACGCTTAAAAGATTGGATGATTTTAACAGAGTTTTTTTGATTCTTTTTGCTCTGCGCGCTTTTCTTTTTGAAATTTTTTAAATTTTTGTTTCAGCATGTCTCTTTTAACTTTACCTAAATGGTCCCAAAAAAGAACTCCATTAAAATGATCAATCTCATGTTGTGCCGCCCTGGCCAAGAGACCCTTTAATTCGAGCGTAACTTCTTTTTCATTAATGCCCATTCCCTTGACTTCAACGGATTCTTTACGAACAACATTAGCATATATGCCAGGAATGCTTAAACATCCTTCCTCCGCTAATACTTCCGAATCATCAACTGCAGTAACATCAGGATTTATAAGAACAATAGCGGCCCCATTTTCTATTTTGGCGCCAGTATCTATTATAAGTAAATTCTTTGATACCCCCACCTGTGGTGCGGCTAAACCAATACCTGAGGCATTATACATGGTTTCCACCATGGAGTTTGCCAAATCTATGAGCTCATTATCGATGTTTTCAATAGGATCGCATTTGGCCATTAATACTGATTCAGGATAGCAAATGATGTCCATTATCGGCATGATTTAACTATACAATATTTTAAAATTTCTATCAATTGAAACTCCCTGCAGCAAAGCTGAGCTTAGCCCTGCAAGTCTAGTGGAATCTTCAGTCTATGTCTAACCCCGCCGTAACCCCTGTAGACAGGGCAAGCAGCGGGGATGGCGTTCGCTAAACACTTTCTCATTTCGCCCACTTCTTTTTATAAAGCTAATCTTTTTTATAAAATTTGCTGGTTCCAAGTTGAACCTTGGACCAAAATACGTTTCCGCTCAAAGTAGATGGAGCAAGCAGAAAGATTTTTCATTTTTTTCAATTTTACCTATTATCGGTGAAATTGACAGAAATTCTCAAAATCCAAAACCACTATATATAGTTAATATTTTTCTTGACAATACTACATATTGTGATACATTATTTAAAATTTTTAACTCTTTTTAACGGAGGGTTTCATGGTAGGTCCCAATATAAAGAAGTTAGAGCTAAAAGAGATAAATTACATGAGGAAGCTTGCAGGCATGCAGAAGATTAAAATAAAAAAGAGAGAATGCTTAAATTGCGGCAAGATGTTTAAGTCATACGATATCGGGCATCGAATTTGTGATAAATGCCGCCCCACCTGGCAAACGATCGCCAGTCATTAACATATTAAGTTTTTATTCTGCTTACCTTACCTGGCAAGAGTGTAATGGGGTTCCAGCCCACCTCAACTCCATTACCTGTCAGGGATAAGTGGGGATCAAGGAGATTCTCATGGTTCTTTGATCCTCACTTTTTTCAATCCAAAAAACTCTTCTTCCAGGTGGACAGATTTCTACTAATTTGATTATTATTGATGCTATTTTCTGTGCAATAAGGTCTTGCTCGAAGTGGGTATCCAATCCCCAGGCTAAATTAATTTAAATTTATTAATTGAATGAATTACAGGCATGAGTCCGGTTGTAGGCAACCCCTCAAAATTGCCGTTTTTGCCGTTTCTATGACACAAAATTCCAACAATGGATTAAATATCTAATTCATTAAAGAGCGCCCTTTAATATTGAGGAAAGATTTCTCATGGAGATGGAAAGCCCTAAGGAAGCAAACCGTTTCAGATTTTATTTTCTGATCCTTCTTATTATTTTTTCTCTTTATTTTTGCTTAAAGGTTTTCAATCCTTTCCTGGAACCAATTTTTCTTGCGGCCTGTATTGCATCCGTTTTCTCTCCCTTTTATATTTATCTAGAGAAAAAACTGCCGGGCAAGCCAGCGCTCAATTCAACCATTAGCTGTGGGGCTGTTCTTTTAATTGTTATTCTTCCCCTCCTTTATATTCTCTTTTCCCTCGGGGCGCAGGGAGTCGAAGCTTACGGAAAGTTGAATTTGTACCTTGAAAGTGAAGCAGGAAAGAAACTCCTGACCTTTGAAACATGGGAAAGAATGATTTCTCACCTTCCCTACGGCAAAGATATTATCGAAAACTATTCTTTTGATATTAAAAGTTTTCTTCAGGAAACCTTGAAGGGAACATTGGGCGTTCTTCAATCAGCAATTGCATCGATCGCCGGAAAAGGAGCCTACTTTGTATTTAAGTTCACCTTTATGATAATCGCCCTTTGGATGTTTTTCCATTCAGGACGCGATTTTCTTGAATACCTGGTCCGCCTTTTGCCCTTATCGGAGGAACAGGAGATGAAGATTGTTGAAGAATTCCGCTCAATTTCCTCCACTACTTTTATCGGGACTTTCGGGACAGCATTTATCCTGGGGAGCATGGGGGGGGTATTGTTCTGGTTTTACGGGTTTTCTCCACTTCTTATTGGAGTTTCAATGGCTTTCGCAAGCCTGATCCCGGTTGTGGGGATGTCCCTTATCTGGCTTCCCATCACCATCTTTATGCTCATTTCCGACAATACCATAGGAGCCATAATTCTTTTTATCATTTGCCCGCTTATCAGTCTATCCGAAAATATCTTTCGACCTTTATTGATGAAGGGGGGCACGGCAATTCATCCCGGTATTCTTCTTTTTTCAATTATCGGCGGTTTGCTTGCCTTTGGTTTTTTCGGAATGATCTACGGTCCGATTACTGTTGCCATTACCAAGATCGTTCTGGACATTTATTATGATAATTACGGAAAGAATATTCACGGCAAGTCTTCCGGATAAACAACATTCCTGCTGTTTTAATGGCACAAAATTCCCACAACCTTTTACCTCAAAACCAACAAGGCTATCTATGGGTTTTTGTGAAAAATGTAAATTTGATGAACTGTATAAGGCTGCAAAAAGAGCATGAATTTCAGCTCATTTTATAGCCTGTGAAAGGAGGGTTTCAAGTATCGGCTTAATTGATTCGGATGCAATGACAAGTTCTTCATTAATGGATTGTTCCCAATCCATCGGTACAGAAGTTTGTTGTGTGTTCTTTAAAAATTCGTTCATTAAAGTATTGGCAAGTTCACCCATATCGGAAAACAAACTTTTTAACTTGTCTTCATTTTCAAATATTTCTTCCCATTCAGGAGCTTTAAATAATTCATTTGTTAGCGAATCAGCTGCATGCAATATCATCCCAACCCTTAATTCATCTAAATCGTCTTTTAGTTTTTGAGGTTCCTCATGGAAACTGATTATATTAGTTATATCTTCAGGGAAATTCCACTTTTCTGCCAGTAGTTTTCCAATATCAGCGTGAGATAATCCAACAACGCTTTTTTCAGCATCAACTTGTGACAAATTTTCTTTTTCAATTAAGCTTTGGACTTTTCTGTAGTCTTCTTTAAAGTACAAGAGGAGCACTATTTCTCCAATATCGTGAGTAAGCCCTATAGTATAGATTTTTGAAAGAAAGGGATTTCTTAATATCTTTCCGAACATCATTGCTAATTGTGTTGATGTGATGGTTCTATGCCAAAATTTATTATACTCACTATATGATGCATCGTTAGAATCCACACTAAATACACTGCAAATGCTTAATCCGAGAACTATATCGCGTATTGTGTTTCTGCCAAGAATAGCTATTGCATGCTGAATACTATCAACCTTTCGCAATCTACTATAATATGCTGAATTTGCAATACTTAATATACTGGCACATATAGAAGTTTCAATTGAACCGACTATATCGTCCACAGAACTATCAGGGTCATCTAAAATACGTATTAATTTAAGTGCAGCCCCGGGAATAGGAGGGATATGGTCAAGGCTAATAATAGTTTCTTTCTTTTTAGATTTGCTCATAATTTTAAAACCAACTACAACTGCTCGGAAGTAAGTTATTATGCCTTTTGTGGTTTTTTAAATACAAGTTTATTTTGCCAATGCCCTTTTTCTATTAACCCTGAAGATTCTATCGTCAGGCATTAATCCTCATAAGAGCAGAATATTTTTTCTTTAAGAAGGGCGCATTAATAATAACGAGATGAAAATAAGCAGAGCAATCAGAAAAAAAACAGTAAAAGCGAAAACAATGACCTTTTTGAACTTTTTATCCATGCTTTGTTTTATAAAATATTAATTTTATACTTTAACATGGGTAATATAATGGTTCAAAAAAAGATTTAACTGTTTGGAAACTCCAATAGCAGGAAATTTCCACAACGAAAAAAACAAGGGTTGAGACAGTTGCAAACAATTGATAACTAGAAGGTTAGTTTATGATTTGTTATTACTTTCTGAACAACAAAGTCTTGAGGGTGTAAATGCCATAGACGAGAAAGAGTAGAGAAATTATCCAGTTTGAAAAATCATTAGAAAGCATAGAAATAATAAACAAATATCCGCCACCAAGTGTCAATAAAACCCCTAGAGAAAAAAGAGCGAAATACTTGAAATATTGAATAGATTTAACGTTTTGTCTGCCTCTTCCGCTTTTTCTTCTCTTAAGACGCTGCCGCCACAACATTTGCTGGAAATAACGCTGGAAGTAGTAATAATACAATTTCCAGCCGGTTGGTTGAAGTGGTGTTTTGCAATACATGCATTTCGTATCCTCAGACCGGACAGGAAAGTTGCATTTGGGACAGGACAACATGTTGGTCTGGTTATTAATTGATAATGGTTCTTTTTGTTCATCCATAGTTTATATTGTAAAACAATATCGTTTTTTTTCGCAACTTTATTATTTTGAGGAAGGGGTGACATTAAATGGATGATCAATCCATATTTTTGTCTGGTAAGATGGAAGGGAATTTCTCAACGTGGAAGCCACCTTATTACGAAGCGCGATTATCTCATCAGGATTTACCCCGTGCGACGCAACAACATCAACCACCAATATCGACACACCCTTAACTTTCAGCATCCTCAAATCATGGTATGAGTTTAAGTCCGGGCTAGACTTTATTAAACCACCCAGAATTGAATGGACTTGCCGAAGATCGTCGTTCAATTTTTGAATAGGATCAAGGTGAATAGTCGTTATCGCCCTCATTTTAAAATTTATTTTCTCCTCAACCTCCTCAATGAGATTATGGGCCTCCATGAAAGGGAATTCCTCCGGTATTTCAACGTGAAGAGATATTATCTTCACTCTTCCGTATTTGTGCATCATAATATCATGCACCCCTTTTATACCCTTTACTGATCTTGCAATTTTTCTTATCTTAGCCAGTTCTTCGTAAGTTGCCGACTCACCGAGAAGCGGGGTTATAACATCCTGCAGCATCTTCCAGCCTGAGTATATGATGTAAAAAGATATTAAAATTCCAACTACTCCATCAAACTGCCTGAAATGTATCTTCTCGGAAAAAAGAGCTAATATTACCATCAGAGAGGTTATCACATCCGCCTTGTGATGGAGTGCGTCTCCTTCAAGAGCTTTAGAGTCTATCCGACTACCAAGTTCTTTTGCTAATTTTGATAACCATTCCTTGAAAACAATCGTTATAGAAACAATGATAATTACAGGCAGACTGAAAACAACCGGCTCAGCATGCGTTACTCTTCCAAAAGCAACTCTCGCAAACTCAAAACCTGTGATAATTAAAAGAATGGCGATAATCAAGGTGGTGATATGCTCCATCCTCCCATGCCCAAAAGGGTGCTCCCTGTCCGGAGGCTGCGCGGATATCTTGAATCCCCATATAACCGCTATAGAACTCACCATATCGGAAAGACTGTGAACAGCGTCGGTAATTAAAGCAAAGCTGTTTACAAACAGACCCGCCGCAAGCTTAACAACAAACAAGATTAGGTTAATGACTATGCTAACCCAGCCTTCAAGAATTCCATATTGCGCCCGTACCCGGTAGTCATCTGTTTTATCAGGGTTCTTTATAAACTTTCGAACGAGAATATCAGTAATCATAATCTACAGGTTAATATGTGATGAAATTAAAGTCAAATTAAGAGTGGATATGTTTGTGAGTTTGGCAAAGAAATATTAGCGACAAAGTCACCAAGGCACAAATGAAAGGGGTGTTAATAAAATTTCTTTATCACCTTACAAACCCTTGCAACAACTTTATGACTCATTCCCGGATAAAGAGGTAAAGTAATGCATCGGGAAGCTAATTTTTCACAAACTTTTAATTGAAATTTTGGTGGGATATAGCGCTTAAAAGCCGGATGTTCATAAACAGGCGGAGAAAACAAATTTCTTGCCTCAATTCCGTTTTTTTGCAGTTCCTTTAAAACCCTGTCCCTCATTTTTTTGGATTGCCCGGTACAAAGATAAACCACAAAAAAATTAAAAGAAGGCTTCATATTATCTGCAAGAACAGGAAGGGTAACTCCGGAACAGCTCTCAAACTCTTCATAATATTTATTTGCAATCTCCGCACGGCTTTTAAGAATCTGACGGATTTTTTTAAGCATCTCCAGACCAATAATGGAATGGAATTCGGACAGACGGCAGCTCATTCCCGCGAATTGAAATAATTCATTGTCCGCCTTCCCGTAATTTCTTCCTTTACGGACAAAGTCCGCTATTTTTTTATTATTACTCGTAACAACTCCTCCTTCTGCAGATGTTATTATTTTTGAAGGAGAGAGGCTGAACACTTCCGCGATTCCAAAACCACCGCATTTTTTGCCTTTGTAAGAAGCTCCTAATCCTTGCGCCGAATCCACAATTAAAGGAATACGATGTTTTTTAGATATTTTTTCAAGCTTATCAAAATCAGGAGGAAATCCGTAATTACAAATCGGCAGAATAGCAACGGTTTTTTTCGTAATAACTTTTTCAACCTGAAGAGGATCGATGTTTCCATAAACAGGATCAGCATCCACAAAAACAGGTTTTAATCCACTCCAAACCACAGCGTTTGCTACAGCCGGAAAAGCAAACCCGGGCACAATCACCTCACCCGGCTTATTAAGAGAAGCCAGTACCAGGGTAAGTCCTGATGTGCAGGAAGAAACCGCAATAGCATGCTTGACGCCAAGATATTTCGCAAATGCCCTTTCAAATTTTTCCAGATACTTCCCCTTTGACCACTGTGAGCTTTTTAAGACACTGGACAACTTTTTCTCAACAACAGCATAATCAAGCTGAAACGGTTTTGAGAAAGGAATTAAAGTTTTGTCTTTCATATTTTTTTAATAATTACTTTATAACCACGAAGAACACGAAAATCACGAAGGGAAATATTATTTAAGCTTTAAAGCAAAGCCAGCGGCTTTTTCGATAACCCTGCTCCAATGGTCTTTCCTCGGCACAACAAGAACAAACACTGTATTCCTATCCGGCACAATAGCAATATGTTTTATTATTTCAAGAAATCCCAAATTTTCAAGTTCCTTAAAAAAATTTAATAAAGCGCTTCTTATTCGTTGGTCCTGCGAGAGAATCAAAAACCCTTCCTGTTCTTCTTCCGAAAGCTTTTGAATATTTTCAATCTTAGGGCCTCTAAATTTAAAATATCTTTTATTGATAATATGTCCTTCCGATTTGAATTTAGATTTAAGAAAAAAAGTTACATAAAGCCTGTCGAATCCGGACACGAGAAAAGAAACAGGATAATACAGAGGACTCTGTCGCGGCAAGAGGGTTAAAGTTGCTTCTACTTTCTTAAAATCCTTGCATTTATAGTTGGCATTAAATCCAATTGAGCCTCCAAGCCAGGTATAGTCCTGATCATCCGGCTTTAATATCTCTTCAAGAGAGTTGCCTACTGATTTTAAAATGGAGAGGTTTCTCTTTCTCCCCAGAGAGTAACCTGCCAAAGCCAGGAGGGTCAAGAATGTAATAAGGAATAAATACATTTCAATTAGCAATTATCAGTTAACAATTAGCAATTAACAAGGGAAGAAAAATGAACTTTGCTAAGCTAAGCTTTGCAGATAATCACAATTTTATCACGATGATAAAATTGGATAGTTTCCAAAGGAAAACCGCCCCGAGGGTTGAGACAATGGATGACAGAGCTAAGCTCAGCTTTGCCGAAATCACATATTACTTAAGAGAATAACAAGCAAAACGTGTTATAATACACACGCTTATCTTAAAAAAAATGGTGCATTAGTACAAATAACGGGACTGGTAACGGTAAGGTAAAAATCGCAGAATTCCCGACTGAACATTGTCTGTTAGCTAAACTGTATACTTATATTAATGTTAGCAGCATTTATGATTGACAAAAACTTTCTAAAAGAAACGGCAACTCAATTAAACGACTTAGCAAATCTTGTCGAGCAAGTAGACTTTGATGAAAAGAAAGAAATATCAATTAATTTTGATTCAATAAATGCAGACAAGGCTAATAAAGTTTGCGATGAGTTATCGACTTGGGGAAAAAAGAATAAAGAGAGTCGATACATATATATAATTCAAGCCAACAACAAAACTGACATTGATAAATGCTACCAACAGTATGAAATTGCAAAGACAAATAAGGTAGGCTCACGCGCCTATGCAAGACTTAACAAACCTTCCAGCGTCTTCTATGTTGGAAGTTCAAGTTCATTAGGTACTCGTATCAAACAACATCTTGGTTTTGGTCCACAAGGCACATTTGCTCTTCAATCAACTTATTGGTCAAAAGAAATTTCAGGTAAACTAAATATTACAATTTGGCGCTTTTCAAAACAAACAAGCCAAGCGGTTATTCAAGCTGTAGAAGATGGGCTTTGGGAAAAATACAAACCCATGTTCGGTCGTCGGGGAGCAAGATAACTGCTAACCAGTAGCTTGAGATTAACACCCAATAGCATGTCTCCATTCAAGCAGTTGTTAAGCATGCACGCTTTATATTATTCCAAGCTTGTTGCTGCTTTGATTAGGTGCAACTCAGCTTTTTCATTATGTGTAAAAATGTAAAAAAAAGATATGTTTATTTACGACAAACCAATTGAAACGGAAAAAGACGACTTCCTAGGAAGAAAGCGGTTTTCCAAGCACCTTGGGAAAGCTCTTTTGGATTGGAAAGAGAAAGAAAGTCTTGTTATTGCAATTTATGGTGAGTGGGGTTCGGGAAAATCCTCGGTCATAAACTTAGCAACCGAAAATATTGAAAAAAGTAATCACGAAAACAAACCAACCATCATAGAATTTAATCCTTGGATTTTCTCCGAAGAAGATAGTTTGGGAGAGCATTTTTTTAATGAGATCGCAAAAGAACTGGAAATTAGAAATGACACTGAAAAGGATAAAAAGATTGCCAAGAAGCTAAAATTTTATGCGAGTTTGCTCAGTTTAACGCCGGAAGAAAATTTGCTTGCTTGTTTATCATCAAAAGCATTACTCGTTTTTGGTCTGATCGGTATTTCCTCAAGTCAAATCATTAGCTGGTTAAACATACCTGGCAACTGGATTCAAAATGCCCTTTTAATTGGCGGCTCCCTTCTCGTGCTGGTAGAACTTTTCAAAGGGTATTTAGCAAAACTTGCAAACTATTTTGATAAAAAGGCCGCATATTATTCAAAATCTATATCGGAAGTTAAAAGAGAAATTAAAAAAGAGCTTATTGACCGACAGAAAAAACTTGTGGTCGTGATTGACGATCTTGACAGATTAAATCAATCTGAAATTAGACAGATTTTTAGACTTATTAGAGTAAATGCAGATTTTCCAAACACCATCTACCTTTTGGCTTTCGACAGAAAAATTATTGAGAAAAATCTTGAAGAACAGGTTGGTGTATCGGGACAAGATTATTTGAATAAAATTGTTCAAGTAAATTTTGAAGTTCCCTTCGCCAAGCCTTCCAAAATTTCTACCTTTCTTTTTAAAGAGTTAGATCGCATTTTAAACGTACTGCCGGGATCTGCACAAAAATATTTTGGTCAGGACGATCCATATTGGGCAAATATTTATCATTCTGGTTTCAAAGATTTTTTCAAAAATATAAGAGATGTCAAAAGGTTTGCCAGTAGTTTGGAGTTTAACATTTCTCAAATGTACCAAGGCGAAGTTATGGAAGTAAATCCTATTGATTTTATTGCTATTGAGGCAATCAGAATTTTTGCTCCAGATTTCTATTTATTCATGCGCACCAAATGTACACTTTTTACTTCAACGGATAGTAACAATACAAGTTCAAGCGATAATGACCCACGAAAAGATGAGATTGAAAAAGCGTTAATTAAATTACCAAATGAAACGAAAGAGTCCGTTCTTGAGCTGATTAAGAGATTGTTTCCACAAGTAGATGGTCTTTTTCAATACGGTTATTCCAGTCATGGACATGAATGGCAATCGACTTGGAGCAATACTTTGAGAGTTTGTGCCACCAATAACTTTGATAGTTATTTCACGCTCATTCCGGGAGGAGATGAAGAGGAATTAAGTCAGTTTGAGATTGAGGATATTTTAAATAAATCAAAATCGGAAGAAGAATTTGAAAAGATTCTCCGAGAATATATCGATAAAGGAAAAATTAGAAAAGTGTTGGAAAGAATCCAAGATTTTACAGACGATCAAACTCGCATTTCTCAAACCAATGTAAAGAATGTCGTAAAGGGGTTATTCAATATTTCCGATGATCTGCCTGAAGAAAAAGCTGGGATGTTGGATTTTGGCGCCAACATGGACATAATGAGAATTATTTATCAGTTATTGAAGCGGGAAACTGATAAAAACAAAAACTTTGAACTACTGAAAGAAGTTATTCCCTCATCAAAGGGTATATTTGGTCCCTTGCAAAAAGTTTCTTTGGAGTCCTCAATAAAAGAAGAAGGCAAAGATTCTGATGAGTTTTTAGTGCCAAAAGATGAAATAGAAGAATTAAAAAAATTGTGCCTTGAAAAAATAATAGGTAGTAGCACTGATGATCTCATTAAACATAAAAATTTGCACTATATTCTTTATCGCTGGAAAGAATGGGACAAAGAAGAAAAATGGAAAGACTTTATCAAAGAAATAACTGCTAATGACACAAAATTGCTTTTGTTCATAGCAACATTTGTCACGAAAAGCAAAAGCCAAACCATTGGAGATTACGGAGTAAAAGTAACTAAAAAGTTTAATTATAAAAGCTTGAATGATTTTATTGATCTGTCCGAGATAAAATTAAAATTGGAAGAAATAAAAAAACAAGATAGCCAACTATACAAAAATAATAAGGAAGCAATTGAATTGTTTTTGGACAACTTTGAAAATAAGGATAAAGGTGATTGGGATTAAATAAATGAGGGGGTCACGTCCATTCTTGACTGCATATGTCTAGAGCAGCCGCCAGCTATCAATAAACCTGCTGTCAGGGATCGGGTATCAGGGAAAAATTTTCAATTAACAGTATTATGACGATAAAAGTGACAAAAATTTATATAGAAAGGTGAATGGAAGTTTGGATAACAAAACAAAAAAGCCCTGACTTTCATCAGAGCTTTTTTTGTCGACCTTACCCCTATCGTGAGGTAAACTCACGAACGCACACCATACGGTGACAGTTCGGGAATAAAGTCTTTGTAAGAAAAAGATATCTCCTTGCCCGGTATTTGTCAAACATTTTATAAAAAGGGAAAAAGTTTCAATTAACAGTTAAAAACACAGGGCCACATCTCGATTATTTGTAAATTTTGTTTCATTCCTCCCGTTCTTTTAAATGTAAAGTCGTTAGCCTGTAGAAATAAATTTTATTCATCTATTGTTATTAAAAATGCTATAATTCCTTAGTGAAAATAAGAGATGTGTTGAAATTAATTGAGAAAGATGGTTGGTTTTTGTTACGTACAAAAGGAAGTCATAAACAATATAAGCATCCTATAAAAAAAGGTCTTGTTACTATACCTGGAAAACCAAACGATGAATTGGCTCCGGGAACTCTTAACAGTATATTTAGACAGGCAGGATTAAAATGAAATACCTAATTGTTATTGAAGAAACATCTACAGGATATTCGGCTTTTTCACCAGACTTAGATGGTTGCGTGGCCACCGGTAGCACAAAAGAGGAGACTGAGATAAATATTAAAGAAGCAATTGAATTTCATCTTGAAGGTCTTCGTAATGAAGGATTTGAAATACCGTCGTCACATTCTTACTCAAGATATCTGGAAATTCCGGCATAACCATTCACTCCAAAAGACAGCGAACAAAATGATTATCAAGCCCTTCCTTGACTACATGTTAAATTTAAATAACTCTAAGAATAGATGCCCCCTTTTCACTGGTACTAATTGCAGTATTTTTATGCTAGATAAGCTGTGTACTTAATATTAATGTTAGGCACTCAAGTACCCCAGGGTAGGACTATATAATCTATGGAAAAAGTCGTCGTGTTTGTGGACGTTCAAAATATTTACTACACAACAAAACAGTTCCACAATTGTCATTTCAACTATAATGTATTTTGGGCTAAAGCGACTTCAAATAGAGAAGTTGTGAAAGCGATTGCTTATGCTATTGATAGTGGCGATGAAAAGCAGAAACAATTTCAAAACATACTTAAGGGAATTGGATTTGAAGTAAAACTAAAGCCTTTTATTCAAAGAAGTGATGGTTCCGCGAAGGGTGATTGGGATGTTGGCATCACACTTGATGTTATGGAATATGCAAAGAAATCAAACGTAGTTGTATTAGCATCCGGGGATGGTGATTTTGACTTATTAGTTAATAAAATAAGAAAAGACTTTGGTGTTTCGGTTGAAGTATATGGCGTGGCCCAACTTACTGCTACGTCTTTGATTAATTCGGCGTCAAAGTTTGTACCAATTGAAGATGATTTGCTATTAAAAATTGCCCGATAATGGAGAATAAAAGGAAATGATTATCAAATCCATTTAATTTTTTAGTCTTTAGCTTTTTACGGACCATGCCTCGGACAACTCACAAAAACTATTACAAAATTCTTGGCGTTGAAATAAACGCACCTCTCAAGGAGATCAAGAAACGTTACCGGGAGCTTGCCAAAAAGTATCATCCCGATGTTAATAAGGGAAGCCAAGCCTCCGAGGACAAGTTCAAGATCATTTCCGAAGCGTACGAAGTTCTTAAGGACAAAAATAAACGGCACGAGTACAGTCAGCGCCGGACACCGAGTGCTTCGGGAGAGCCCGATTGGGAGGGAGGCTTCTGGCAACAGCATAGAAGAGATTCGGGTTTTCAAGGAGATTTCGGACAATCCACCCCCCAGGAAGAAACGACGCCGGACCCCAACGCACCCACCCGCGGTCTCGACTTTCAGTTCATGGTCGATATCCCCCTGAAGACCGTGGCACTCGGCGGTGTCATCCCCTATTCCTATGAAAAATATGTCAAATGCTCAACATGCGGTGGAACAGGAAGCAAGGGAACAAAGGAGTGCGACACCTGCATCGGCACACGGCAAGTGGTCGAGAAAGTGGTTCTGGACGTCAAAATCCCTCCGGGTGTCGCGGACCAATACACCCTGCACATTCAGCATGAGGGAGGCGAAGGCCGTAACGGGGGCCCGCCGGGCGATCTGTTTCTAAAAGTCTGCACCCTGCCCCATCCGAATTTCATACGCCGCAAGGATGATGTCTACGCCGAAATCACCATTTCCAGCGAACTCGCAGAAAAAGGCGGTACCTTAAAACTGGAAACCCTCGACTCGCCAAAAACCATTCAGGTGGAAGAAGGAACCCTCTCCGGAGAAGAACTCCGAATTCCCGGCGGAGGAGCGGCGATCTTTTGGGGCAAAAAACGGGGGGACTTTATCGTTAAATTTCTCATAGCGGACGGATAAATCCGGTGTCTCTTATCGGTATTTGGGCAACAACCCGGCGTTTATTGATAAATTTTGTTTCATTCCTTCCGTTTTTCATTCAATCATGGTAAATTATTAATTTAGTTGATTGATGCTATTAAAGTACTTCATTCAGCATTCTAATAAAAACACAGGGGTTAGTGAAAGGAACAAATATGAAAAAGGAAGATTTTATTCTCTTTAGCGGCGGCGCTAAGGGGGCTGAAGCTGAATTCGGCGCAAACGCTGAACAATTTGGAATTGAAGAAGTAAACTTCACCTTTGATGGACACAGTATAGTCCGCCAACGAGGCTTACATGTTTTGAATCACGAAGAACTTAAAAATGGAGACGTGAGTCTGGAATACGTTTCGCAATTGATGCATCGCCGCTATACAGCAACGAACACATTTCGCAAGGTCCTGCAAAGTATCTGGTACCAGGTTAATAACGGACAGGAGATTTACGTTATTGGAGAAATACTGGAGGACAAGACCATCAAAGGCGGTACGGGATGGGGCGCGGAGTTTGCCAAACTATGTAATAAACCATTGTGGGTGTTCGACCAGAAACGTGACGCGTGGTTTAATTGGAACCAGGCTGACTGGATTGAATGCAAGAGCAAAGATAAACCCGTCATTAAGCATATTCATTTTGCCGGAACAGGGACTCGTTTTCTCGAAGAGAACGGCAGGAAAGCAGTCAAGGAATTATTCGAGAGAACATTCTTATAATTGAGTACTACTTCTACCCGAAATTTGCTTCACGCTTCTTGTGAGGTCTTTAGGCCTGTTGAACCGGCCTACTCGAAGGAAGACTAGTGCCAGAAAAGAAGACAAAGCCAGATATTGACAAGTTCATCGCTGAGGCCCGACACGACCAGCATCTCCGGGAACAAACTTATCGGGAACGAGCACTCAAGATTTATCCCTCGATTTGCGCGCGTTGCGGACGAGAATTTTCCGGTAAAAAGCTTCGTGAACTCACGGTACATCACAAGGACCACAACCACAATAACAATCCACCCGACGGCAGTAACTGGGAACTGCTATGTATCTATTGTCATGACAATGAGCACTCGCGGTATATTGAAGAGACCGCACATGGTGGCGGGACAGCGCCAAGCGCTGAGAGAGAACCCTCTTCCACTTTCAAGCCATTCGCTGATCTCAAGAGTTTGTTGAAAAACAAAGAATAATCTTATAAATGTCATTACATTTTAATACCTGAACCTTGCATATAAATTTAATAAATCCCCCCGGCCCCCTTTACTAAGGGGGAGTTAGAAGTACCCTATTTGACCATTTGGATTAAAAATGATATGGAATTTCATGTTCTGGAAACATATGTATTCCCCCTTTATCAAAGGGGGTTAGGGGGTTTTCTTTTCTATAAAATTTATCAATATAAAAAATGGTGCAAGATTCAGGTAATAAATATTGAATATCGAGCAAGGAATGACAAATAGTGATTGGAAAACCTCAAATCCGCTGAAAAAAGACCACGGATTTTTCTCCAAACAAAAGCTTCAGGTTATATTCTTCTGCCAGCCATTTGAAAGTCTCTTTTGAATAAAATGAAATATGAGTGGGATCGTTTTTATAATACCATTGAGGAAAATCTATCTCCCGGTCATAAAGTTGGGTCATTATTCCTATCCACCCTCCCCTTTTGACCAGTTTGAGGAAAAGTTCCCACTCCTCTTTCGGATTACTAAAATGTTCCATCGTCTCGGAACAGGTCAGAAAATCGTACTCTTCCTCTAGGACCTTATTATGGTTAGCGTAAAAAGGGTCATATTCTGCCATATGAAAACCAAGTTTAGAAAACATGAGGGAGAGCGTGGGGCCCGGGCCTGATCCATAGTCTATCCCTTTTCCTCCTTTTGGGAGATAAGGGAGTAACTGCTTTAAAAGCCTGTTCAAAAAGTCCCGGTATTGAGGATCGTCAGGATGGTTGGTATGGGTATCGTACCTCCTTTTTTCTTCGACTGGTGATAAATGGTGGGAAGAAGGGACATAAAGAAGACTGCAGCAAGGACATCGAAAGTAGGACCTGCCCCGCTCCTCACAAAAAAGTGAAGAATTATTTTTAAGACATAAAGGACAGGTCAAGTGATCTCTGATAACTGTTTTCCGGCTGGGCTCCATTTTGCTATTGCTCTGTAATAACTTGTTTTTTGAAGAAATTTTTTAATGGTTCTCCAGGGCGGAAGCCCATTTGATTACGGCAACTTGCCGCATTATGAATATTTAAAATCGATCTGTTTTACTTCTTCAAACTCAAAAAATTCATTTTCGAGATGTTCCACAATTTTTTTTTGTATTACCCAGGCTATTGGTTTGCAACCTATGCAGTTCGGCATTCTGCTGCTGAAATCGAGAGATATAATCAGTTTTTTCGCTTCTTCCTCATAATCTATATGCCTTACTATTTGAAGATCGTATAGAGATTGTTCTGATTCAGGATCTTTGATCTTTTTAAGAATTTCTACTATGTTTTCCTTTGGAATCATCGTTACAGATTTTTATGATTTTTGCACTATTCGTATGATAATTGTTTTAAACTACTTACAGTATAAGGATTTGCGGCTGTTTTAACAATGCTTTTTGGGGGATTCCAATGGGTAATAGGGAAAAAAATGGTTTAAATCGGAGCCAAAATATTCATTGTTTTTTGTTATAAACAGAAGTACAATTGGGGGAACCAAATGCCCTGTAATCGAAATATATATAGGAATCAAATACACTATTTTTAATGAATTTACTTAAGAAACTCTCTTTTTGACCCTAATCTTTTTTGAGATTATTGGCGTCTAAATGGGAGTACAAGTTATATTTAAATGAGAAATATTTTTTAAAGGAGGTTTATGAGTTTAAAAGATACTTCGCTAAGAAACAAGATGCTTATGGTTATAGGAGTCGGTGCGGTAGCGATGATCATAATGGGATTTATCGCGATTAAGAACTTTGACGCGGTTGAAGAGGATTGGTCAGAATACGTCCAAGTGGTTAAGACCAAGCAGGACCATTTAATGGACATGCGTTCCGAGATGGGGTATGGTGGCGCCATTCACAAATTCAAAAACTATGTGCTGCGTGGCAAGGAAAAAGATCATGATAAATATATGGTGAAGGCAAAAACGATTAATGACAGTATTACCAAGTATAGAGCTTTGGGTTCACTCACACCAACAGAAACAAGCGCACTGGATAAAGTGACAGAGATGGTGGAAAAATATCGCAAGGCCACAATAACAGCAAAAGGTTTGCTGGAAGGGGGAAATACCATAAAAGAAATTGATGGATCTATTAAAATTAATGATTCCCCTTACCTCAAAGCTTTAGCCTCTTTATCAAAAGAGCTTGACCAGGCAACCAGCCAGAGAACCGAAGCTTTAACTTCACGGGTTTAAAACGTTAAAAATCTTTTGATGATCATTATTCCACTTTCTATCATTTTATTTGGAGCCCTGGCTTATTCAATTAGCCGTACCATCATCAACTCAATGAATAAAATATTAGGCAATTTGGGAGAAAGTAGCGATAGTGTTCAGTCCGCCTCCTCGGAAATTACCAGGGCCAGTGAAGAGCTTGCCCGGGGAGCCACCCAGCAGGCCGCGTCCCTTGAAGAAACTTCCGCGTCCCTGGAAGAAATTGCCTCCCAATCTAAACTGAACGCGGAAAACGCGAATAATGCTAGTGAGCAATCTTCCGGGTCGAATAGAGAAGCGGAAGAGGGATCTAAATCGATGAAAGAGATGATTGAAGCCATGGAAGCCATTAATAAATCATCAGGAGAGATTTCGAAAATTATCAAAGTTATTGAAGAGATAGCGTTCCAGACAAATCTGCTGGCTCTTAACGCCGCTGTGGAAGCTGCAAGAGCGGGGGAACACGGGAAAGGCTTTGCTGTGGTTGCTGAAGAGGTGAGAAACCTGGCCCAGCGATCTGCCTCCGCAGCTAAAGATACGGCATCTTTGATTGAAGATGCGGTTCAAAAAGCAGAGCATGGAAATGAAATCGCCGCGCGTTCCGGGGAAGCTTTGCAAAGAATCCTCTCGGGGATAAAAAATGTGACCGAACTCTCCACTGAAATCGCCTCGGCTTCCAAGGAACAATCTGTTGGGGTAGACCAGGTCAACAAGGCGGTGAACCAGATGGATCAGGTGACCCAGCAAAACGCGGCAACCGCGGAAGAATCTGCTGCTGCAGCCGTAGAACTGGATTCGCAGGCTAAAATGCTTGAAGATATTGTAAACGGACTTCAGGGAATTATGTTTGGAGGATCTGCTGATGGTGATTTAAGCGGGGCAGATGGTAAAAACTTCATAGAGTGGAGCGATCTCCTTTTCAGTGTTGGGGTCCCTGAGATGGATCAGCATCACAAAAAAATATTTTATTACGTAAACGAGATATACAGGCAAGTTAGAGCCAATAAAATAGGAGAGGTGAAGCACACGTTGGATGAATTGGTTAAATTTACCACGTTCCACTTTAATGAAGAAGAAAAACTGCAGCAACAGTATGGCTACCCTGATTATCCAAACCACAAACCGATTCACGTGAAGTTGTTGAACCAAGTTTCGAATTACCAGAAAGATTTCTTAAGTGGCAGACTGAAAGATCCGTTCGAACTGCTTAAATTTGTCAGAGACTGGTTAGTCAACCACATACAAAAACAGGACAAAAAATACGGCAAACATATAGAGAATGTGAAAGCGAGACAAGGTGGAGCAAGGACACTTCGCCAACCCGCTCAGGAGCAAAGAAAATTAGTAAAACCGGATGATGTGATTCCCATGGACAATGATTTTAAAGATTTTTAGTTCGGAAAGATGAATTGCGACGACTGGTTTGATATACCTTAATGTTTCAAAAACGATATTTTTCGGTCGCGGAGTTTATGATGAATACATTTCAGCATAAACTCCGTAAAGAATCTCCTGGTATGTTGTTAATGAAAATTCCTATGTCGTCAAATTATTAAAAACATCTTCACCAAATGCCATCATATCATCTCTGCTCAATGTCCCACTGTCTTTAAATGGCAACTCCATGGTTTTAAGGCCGTTAAACTTTTTCTTCACATCCTCAAAAAAAT
This sequence comes from Nitrospinota bacterium, assembly GCA_036011265.1. Taxonomy (GTDB): domain Bacteria; phylum Nitrospinota; class Nitrospinia; order CAJXCL01; family CAJXCL01; genus CAJXCL01. The sequence goes on from DASCNB010000065.1 coordinate 29,713, forward strand.
TCTCCATAAATTGAGACAATTCATCAGAGGTTTTATCATTATAAAGTCCGCTTTTATTAATAATCACCATATTAAGAGGCAGGGAGAATTTTTCAAACGCCGCTATTATCCTTCGTCCTTCGCTGAAAGAAAGCCTGTCAGGGTTCAAGAGCAGAAACATCAAACTGTCTTCTTTAGAGCTAAAGTTATTTTTTAATGTTTTTAACCGCCCTTCAAAACTCACAAGTTCCTTAAAAACCGAATCGTCCTTAACAGTTAAAGGCAATTCCTTATCTTGGTATTTTTCACCAAGTATGTTTTTTAAAGAATCACGCCTGCTTAAAATCTTTTTTCTCAATGTCAATAATTTTTCAATCCACAGGATAGATATATGCGGGAGGGCAAAGAACCGCAGGGTAAGCCCTGTTGGCGGTGTATCGAAGATGATAAAATCCATGTCCCTGTAACTTTCAAAAATATCTTCTAATGCAAAGGTGACCGCGTATTCTTCCATGCCCGGAGAAAACCGCAAGGTGTCAAACATTCCCTCAAGATTAATAACATTGAGATATGAGTATAAATTTTTCATCATGTCGATGGTTTTTTTAAGGGACTTTTCCACTCGCTTTTCCAGGTTTATTTCCATGGCGTACAGGTTTTCTTTTATCTCTTTCGGCTTGTCTTCGAGAGACGTTTCAAATATGTCAGAGAGGTTATGGGCGGGATCAAGCGAAATAATAAGGGTTTTGTTTTTCTTATCAGCTAATGCCAGTGCGGTTGAAGAGGAGCAGGTTGATTTTCCCACACCACCTTTCCCGACAAAATATAAGTATTTTGGATGACTCGATTTATGCATCAAACCTGCTATTTAAATTACATTCTAAAAAATTTATAGCATAGATGGTATAATTCTACAAACATATCAATAATATTAAGCAATGAGCTGACTTCTGCAGGCTATCAAGCACATTATGAAACGTTTACATTCCATATTTTTTTTCATATTACTATTTCTCACTATATCAGCAAGTATTCCTTCGCTTCTCTACGCCCAGGAAAACATTCACCATGACATGAAAGTTGTGATTCAGCCTGAGATGCACTGGATAGATGTTGAAGATAAAATTACCCTGCCGGATTCTTTTTTCAATGTTGGCGGAGGTGAGGTGCATTTCATTATTCATAAAGGACTTCAACCTGTATCCCTTACAGAAGGTGTAACAATTACCCACTATAAAGAAAAAGCTCAAGCTTCACAGTCTGAAACTAATACTAATTCAATCTTTCAGCAAAATAATAAGATGCTGGAACATTATATAGTTGCCCTTCCAGCCGATGAGCGTACTTTTACTGTTAAATACAATGGAGAAATATATAGTCCTTTGCAAAAACAGGAGGAAGAGAGCGACCGCAGTTTCAGTGAAACATCCGGAATTATTTCAAACAACGGGGTATACCTTGCCTCTTCAACTTACTGGTATCCGTGGTTCAGTGATGACCTGGTGACTTTCTCAATGAAAGTGCAGTTGCCACAGGGATGGAAAGCTATCAGCCAGGGTGGCAGGGCCACAACTAAAAGGGCTACCGCCCAATCTGCTAATAAAAATCGTTCAAAAAAAACATACTTTTGCAAGTTTGAAGAACAGAACCCCCAGGATGAGATTTATCTTATTGCGGGAAAATTTACTGAATACAGCAGACAGGCCGGGCCTGTACAAACACTGGTTTTCCTGCGCAATCCTGATGAAAAATTAGCGAACAAATATTTAGAAACAGGGTCTCAATATATAAAGATGTACAGCAAGTTGTTAGGTCCTTATCCGTACAAAAAATTCGCGTTGATAGAAAATTTTTGGCAGACCGGTTACGGAATGCCTTCCTTTGCTTTATTAGGTTCTAAAATTATCCGATTTCCATTCATTCTGCATTCGTCTTATCCGCATGAGATTTTGCATAATTGGTGGGCCAATGGAGTTTTTGTGGATTTCAGTTCCGGAAACTGGGGTGAAGGCCTTACCGCTTATCTTTCTGACCATCTCATTAAAGAACAGAGGGGACAGGGAAAGGAATACCGCCGCACGGCTCTGCAGAAATACACGGATTACGCGGCAAAGAGTAAGGATTTTCCATTAACAGAGTTTCGCTCACGCCACAGTCCAGCCACGGAAGCTGTTGGCTACGGCAAAACCCTGATGTTTTTTCATATGCTTCGTCTGCAGTTAGACGACAAAGTTTTTATTAAGGGTCTTCAGAAATTTTATCGAGAGTTTAAGTTTAAACGCGCGACATTTGAAAATTTGAGGGAAGTTTTTGAAGAAATCTCCGGAAAAAATTTGCAGATTGAATTTAACCAGTGGATAAAAAAAACAGGAGCGCCTGTTATAAAAGTTCGGAACGCTGTAGCTCATCTTGATGAAAAGGGATATCAGCTTACTGCTGTTTTGGAGCAGATCCAAGAAGCTCCGGCTTATAGATTACATGTACCTATAACCGTTACCATGCAAGGTTTTCAAAAGCAATACCAGACTACAGTGCTAATGGACAGCAAACGTTCTGAAATATCTCTTCATGTTCCATCGAAACCGCTTCGATTGGAAGTTGACCCTGAGTTTGATCTTTTTCGACGACTAGATAAAAATGAGACCCCCCCTGCCCTGTCCCGCGCCTTCGGTTCGGATGAAGCACTGATCATCCTTCCTTCGTCAGCTTCTGAAGAAATTTTGCATGAATACCGCAAAGTTGCCGAATCCTGGCAGAAGTCACCTTCAAGACAAATGGAAATTCAACTGGACAATGAAATAAATGAACTACCTGTAGATCGTACAGTATGGTTATTTGGCAAAGAAAATCTTTTTAGCCCAAAAATTATTGAAGCAATGAAAGGGTATAAAGTTTCAATCAATGATACCGGGGTGAGTATTGGACAAAGCGGAATAAAAAGAAAAGATCATTCCATAATATTTACCACCAGGAATCCTGATGAACCTGACTACACATTGGTCTGGGTATCAACGGATAACACAGCAGCCATTCCGGGACTCGGACGCAAACTACCACATTACGGTAAATACAGTTATCTTGCTTTTGAAGGGAGTGAGCCTTCTATTGTTTTAAAGGGCCGGTGGCCCACGGTGAACTCTCCAATGTCCATAACGGTCCAGCTATCTGACAGCAAAGAAATTCCATCTTCTCTTCCTTCACAAAGGGTGGAAACCACACCATCGGAAGTTCTTACAAAGCTGGTTCCAAGACAAGCCCTTGCTTATTTACCGGCAAAATTTTCAGAAGAACGGATGATGAATGTAATCCGCTTTCTTGCTGATGAAAAAATTAAAGGACGCGGTTTAGGAACTGAGGAATTGAATAAAGCAGCTGATTTCATTGCCAGCAAGTTTCAAGAGGCTGGACTGGAACCAGCAGGTGGTAAAAAAGGAAGCTATTTTCAGGAATGGATGACTAAAAGTGGTGAATTTGATCAAAATATGGCATTAAAAAACGTTATTGGTGTTATTTCAGGTAATAATCCTGATTTTAAAGGGCAGAGCGTAGTTTTCAGCGCTCACTACGATCATCTCGGCCTTGGATGGCCGGATGTGAGACAGGGTAATAAAGGAAAAATTCATCCCGGCGCGGATGATAATGCCAGCGGTGTTGCGATACTGTTGGAACTTGCTCAAATATTGGGAAAGACATTGAAACCAGACCGCACTGTAGTATTTGCGGCGTTTACCGGAGAAGAAGCAGGACTAATCGGTTCAAAACATTATGTGGAAAACGAAAAAAGGTTTCCTGTAGAAAAAAGTATCGGCGCATTGAATCTCGATACTGTAGGCAGGCTAGGTGAAAATAAACTTATGGTTTTTGGTACAGGTTCAGCGCGAGAGTGGATTCATATTTTGATGGGAGCCAGTTATGTTACCGGCGTCCCAATAAAATCTGTCTCCAACGATTTTGGTTCAAGTGATCAGAAAAGTTTTCTCGATGCAGGGGTTCCGGCAGTGCAGTTTTTCAGCGGTCCGCATCTCGATTATCACAGTCCTACAGATACCATAGAAAGAATAGATACTGCAGGATTAGTGAAAATAGCATCAGTAGTGAAAGAGGCCGTTGAATATTTAGCAGGCCGCAAAGAACCCTTGACTTCATTACTTGAAACAGAAAGAGATTTCGAATCAGGGAAACCTACAAAGCCGGTGAAAGGGAGAAAAGTTAGTCTGGGTACAATTCCTGATTTTGCTTATGAAGGAAAAGGAGTTAGAATTGTCGGAACTTTACCGGACTCAGCTGCTGAAAAAGCTGGATTGCAAAAAGATGATATGCTAACTCATGTTAATGGAAATCCAATTGATGATTTACGCTCTTTTTCCGAATTATTGAAATCAATGAATCCGGGAGACACTGCTGTCATTACTTTTCTGCGCAAAGGAAATGAAAAAACAGTGCAGGTGGAATTATTGGCGAGATAATAAGATTGGTTTGTCTCAACACGGCAGGGCTACGAATAATATCAAAAGATTAAGGAACAGTCTACAAGACTGCTCTAGCAGGTTTATTCACAAAAACCATACAGAGCACAGCTTTGCCGATAATCACAATTTTATCACGATGATAAAATTGGACGGTTTCCGAAGGAAAGCCGCCCAAAGGGTTAAGGCCATGGAAGGCAGAGCTAAGCTCAGCTTTGCCGAAATCAAAGATGATTATTCGGATTTTTTGAAGTATACTTTAATTTATATTGGAAGCATTAATCAACGATTTGAAGTAATTTACGGTTACTAATGAAATCTCTTATGCTATCAAAAAAATTTAAAAGATTAACTTTCCTGATTATTATATTTTCTATCGTCATACCGACATCCTTTAATTACAGCTTTTCCGAATCTGCGCTGAATGGTCCTTTTCATATAAAGGGAGAAAAGCATTTGAGGAATATAAAAATGCTTACTGATGGAGGGGAAAATGCCGAAGCTTATTTATCATTTAATGAAAAGAAACTAATCTACCAGGCTACAACCAGCGATTTGAAATGCGATCAGATATTCACAATGAACCTTAACGGAAAAGGTA
>DASCNB010000066.1:0-4217 GCA_036011265.1 Nitrospinota bacterium
TAAGAATAGCATTTGTCAGTTTCTCTTCCCGGGTATCAGATATTTTTTCTTCTTTATCTTCACTTTCTACAACCGTAGTGCCGTAATTGGTTATTTGATATCTTTTTGCTTTTCCAGGGTTTTTATCAGGGTCAAAAAAATCGTAAGAGAATCTGGGAGAATGGTAAACATACTGATCAAGCAAATTCTGAAAGGCTTGCTGTTGTCCTCTTTGAGTTTCATTAAAAAAAGCAATAACTTTTATATCTTTTTGAAGAGATTTTACTACCTTTATGCTTTGGTCAGAAAGGGTATAAAGTTTGGAAGCGGTGAGATCCAGCCGATGATGATGATTAAATGAAATTGCCTCAATAAGTATTATTACCCCTATAACGAGAACAATAGCAATGCCTGTGTTAACACCGTACTTAAAAGTTAGTTTGGTCATGTTAATTCAGAAGTCAGCGTTCAGCTATCAGCAAAACAATTATTATAAAAAGCTGAAAGTCGATTGCTATAAGCGGTCAGTCTTATTACGCTCCCCTCCATTTTTTGGATTCAATAGAGCGCAGTGTTAAAAAAATAAATAAGAAAGAAAAGTTCAAGTAAAAAATCAAATCTCTTGTATCTATAACCCCTTTAGAAAAGTTATCAAAATGACTTATAACCGAGAGGTCTTTTAAGACAACGGCAAGCCCGGGACTGGCAAATCTTTCCGAGGCGTCAATCACCCACAAAATCAAAAGTATTCCAAATGTTGTTATGGCGGCTACGATCTGGTTTTCTGTAGTTGATGAAAGCAATATTCCTACGGAAATAAATGAAGATCCCATTAATAAAAGCCCCAGGTATGATGAAAAAACAGGGCCCCATTCTATGTATCCAAAAAAGTGAATCATAATTGGATAAATAAAAGTCGTAGCCAACATAATTGCATAAACAGCAAGACAAGCCCCAAACTTGCCCATAATCATTTCTCCGTCCCGAATAGGATAGGTAAAAAGTAGTTCAGCGGTGCCCTGTTTTTTTTCCTCCGAAAGAAGCCTCATGGTGAGTAGCGGAACTATCAATAAAAGGACGATGGCTAAATTGCTATATAAAGGTTTTAAAATTAATTCCACCACATTTAATTGTGATCCCATTTGATCGGCTCTCATCCCAACAGAAAAGACGACAAAGTTGTAATAAGACATGATATTAAAGAAAAAATATCCGGAGATGATAATGAAAATTGTAATTACCACATAAGCAATAGGAGAGTAAAAGTAGGCTGACATTTCCTTTTTGAATATGTAATAAGAGTTTTTCATAGTTTTAATAAAAACAGCTCAGTCGGACTCTGTGGTGACCAGTTTAATAAAAATATCTTCGAGGGTCATTTTAACTGGCCTAATTTCCAATAATCCCCATCTGTTTTCTACTATTTTTTGAGCGAGAGCTCTTCGTATATCAAGGCTTCCCTCACTTTCAACCATAAAGCTAAAAACAGAATCGGTGGTTGATTCCTTGTTTACTACCTTGACAACCCCTTTTATATTTTCTAATTGTTCGGAAATCAGGTCTTTGGGACCATCTACCTGAACATAAATCCGTGTATTTTTTTGAAGTTCATCCATTAGATTTTGAGGAGTATCCTTTGCCACGATTACGCCATCGTTGATAATAATGACCCTGCTACATATCATGCTGACTTCAGGCAATATATGAGTGCTTAATATAATAGTTCTGTCCCCTGCAAGGTTTTTAATTAGATCTCTAATTTCTATAATTTGCTTGGGGTCGAGACCTGCCGTAGGTTCATCAAGGATTAAAACTTCAGGATCGTTAAGAAGCGCCTGCGCAATGCCCACTCTTTGGCGGTATCCCTTTGATAAGACTCCGATGATTCTGCCGGAAACTTCCTGTAACCCGCAGTCCCCCATAACGCATTCTACTTTTCGTTTTCTCTCATGTTTAGGTATACCTTTAACTTCCGACACAAAGTGCAGATAGTTTCTGCTGGTCATATGTGTGTAGAGGGGAGCGTTCTCCGGCAGGTATCCCAAGCGCTTGCGGACTTCCAGGGAATCATTCATTACGCAGTAGCCGGCTACTCTGGCTTTTCCGCTTGTAGGAGGCATAAAACAACTGAGGATGCGCATTGTTGTTGTTTTTCCTGCTCCGTTAGGGCCAAGAAAGCCAAGAATTTCTCCTTTTGCTGCGGAAAATGATACATTGCTGATCGCTTGAGTTTGCCCGAAAAATTTAGTGAGATTTTCAGCCTGAATCATAATTTGGAAAAGATTTTATGCCCGTATTTCTGATTTTTCTATACCAACGAAATCAAGTTTTTTTTCGATTATTTCTTTTAGAGCAATTTCCATAGGAGGGGGTTTTCCCTCAACCTCTATTTTTGGCTTGTCGCCGTTGTTTAATTGTCTAATCCGACTGGTAAGAATTTTTGATAATATAAAACGGTTTGGAATAATTTCCTCTGCTTTTGCCATAAGACTATATGTGCTCATATCCCCCTTCTCCTTAAAAAAAGGTTATAAAAGAAACAAAGTGGTTTGAAATTATTGTGTCAGAAATTTCTATGAAAAAAAAGCTCACGGATTTGCATTGATGAACCCCGATAGACAAATAATTTTACTTTTACCAAGTTAAATTAAGACCGTCATTTATCTAACGGGGTTAACACGGAAAAGAAAATAAAAAGAATCCGTGAAAATCTACATTAATCCGTGAGCACAATTTCTAAAACCAACTTTTTATTATAACTCAAGAGAGCGCTTTATTAAACAATTTGTTTAGTCTTTTTTGCTAGAATCTTCAAATTCAGCATCTACAACGTCATCACCAGATGGTTTCTTGCCCTGATCAGTTCCTGGTGGCGCCTGCTCTGAGGAAGGTGGTTCCGCCTGCTGTTTATACATTGCCTCTGCCAATTTATGGGAAGCCTGAGTCAAGTTTTCCATTTCTTTCTTGATTTCCTCTACATTGTTGCTTTCTAAGGCTTTTTTGGCTTTTTCCAGAGCTTCTTCTATAGGCTTCCTATCGCCTTCCGAGAGTTTATCCTTATGTTCATTTAATGTTTTTTCCGTTTGATATATTAAAGAATCAGCCTGGTTGCGAGTTTCGACCTCTTCCCTCCGTTTTTTGTCTTCCTCTGTATGGGATTCAGCTTCGTTAACCATTTTTTTAATTTCATCTTCAGACAACCCGCTGGAGGCAGTGATTGTAATTTTTTGTTCCTTTCCAGTCCCTTTGTCCTTGGCAGAGACATTGACTATTCCGTTGGCGTCTATATCAAAAGTCACTTCGATTTGCGGTATGCCGCGAGGTGCTGAGGGAATACCAACTAAATGAAATTTGCCAAGAGTTCTATTGGTTGATGCCATGTCTCTTTCACCCTGCAGGACATGAATTTCAACGCTGGTTTGGTTATCAGCCGCTGTAGAAAAAACTTCTGCTTTTTTAGTTGGAATGGTGGTATTCCGCTCAATGAGCTTGGTCATTACGCCGCCTAAGGTTTCAATACCGAGCGACAGTGGGGTTACGTCAAGCAACAGGATGTCCTGTACATCACCGGACAATACTCCTCCCTGTACTGCGGCACCTAATGCAACCACTTCGTCCGGATTTACGCCTTTATGAGGTTCCTTACCAAAAAGGTTTTTTACCAGTTCGTGTACTTTGGGAATCCGCGTTGAACCTCCAACAAGAACACCTTCATGAACATCCTTTGAGGAGACACCGGCGTCCTTCAACGCGCTATGGCAGGGCTGAAGAGATTTTTGAATTGTTTCATCAACCAATTGTTCAAATTTTGCCCGGCTTAACTTCATATTGAAATGTTTTGGTCCTGATGCATCAGCAGTAATAAAAGGCAGGTTGATATCCGTTTCCATTGTAGTGGAAAGCTCCATTTTTGCTTTTTCCGCAGCTTCTCGCAGTCTTTGTATGGCCATACTGTCTTTACTCAGATCAATACCCTGATCTTTTTTAAATTCTGCAAGGAGCCAATCAATGATTTTATGGTCAATATTATCACCTCCCAGATGAGTATTGCCATTTGTGGCTTTAACTTCAACCACGTTGTCACCGACTTCCAGTATGGATATATCGAAAGTTCCACCTCCAAAGTCGTATACGGCCACAAGTTCATCTTTTTTCTTGTCTAGACCGTATGCGAGAGCTGAAGCAGTAGGTTCATTAATGATTCGTTTTACATCAAGACCTGCTATTTTACCTGCGTC
>DASCNB010000067.1:0-3587 GCA_036011265.1 Nitrospinota bacterium
CCTGTTTTTACACGGCAGTGACAACAATTGTCGCGTTTTGTTCTTTGGTCGTCAGCGGTATTCGACCTGTCATTGATTTTGGTTGGATGATGACTATCGGTATCGCCGTGGCATTTTCACTAAATTTTATTTTCTTCCCAGCAGCATTGGTATTATTAAGCCCGGAGAAAGCGGGTTCCAGCGCCGACCCTACAAAAGAACTAACCCTTGCCATTGCTTCATTCACTCAAAAAAACTATAAGGGGATACTATTTTTTTCTTTTACATTAGCTATATTTAGCGTAATTGGTATTTTAAAGTTGGAGGTAGAGAATCGTTTTATTGATAACTTTAAGAGTACAACAGAAATTTATCAAGGCATGAAGGTAATTGATACCCAATTAGGTGGAACGACTCCACTTGAGATCATCATTGATCCTGACAAAGATTTTTTTGATTTCCTTAAAGAATTGGAATTAGAGGAAAAGGAAGAACTTGATGACGAATTTAAAGATGAATTTGAAGGAGAAGAAAAACAAGAGGAACCCAATTACTGGTTTCATCCGGATATGCTGCTGAAGGTAGAAAAAATTCATGATTATCTGGATTCATTGTCGGTCGTCGGTAAAGTTCAGTCTATTGCCACATCACTGAAAGTCTTCAGAACACTGAACGATGGAAAGATGCCCGACGATTTTGACCTGGCTGTATTACGAAAGAAAATGATACCGGAAAATGTAAAGAAGACTCTCGTGTCCCCATACTTATCCGAAGACGCAAATCAAGTTCGTATTACCATGCGTCTTATGGAAACAGACCCGAACCTGAAGCGAAAAGCTCTGATAAATAAAATAAACCGTTTTCTTGTGGAAGAGATGAATTTTTCCGAGGAAGATGTACATTTTACGGGCATGGCAGTACTTTATAACAATATGCTTCAGAGTCTCTATAGATCCCAAATCCTTACGATAGGCACGGTTTTTATTGCCATACTTATTATGTTTATAATTTTGTTTAGAAATATTTATTTATCTTTTATCGCCATTATTCCCAACATCCTTGCCGCAGGCCTTGTTTTGGGAATCATGGGATGGGTTGGAATCCCCCTGGACATGATGACCATTACAATCGCGGCAATTACAATAGGTATTGCAGTAGATGACTCCATACACTATATATACCGGTTTAAAGTTGAATTTGTAAAAGACCATGACTACAGGGCTACTTTAAACCGCTGTCACGGTAGTATAGGCAAAGCCATTTATTACACATCAATTACTGTTACCGTGGGTTTTTCGATTTTAGCGTTGTCCGACTTCATCCCGACCCTTTATTTTGGACTGCTAACAGGGCTGGCAATGCTTGTCGCTTTAATGAACAATTTAACTTTACTGCCTATACTGATTGTCCTTTTTAAGCCATTAGGGAGAGAATTAGAAAATTAACAATTAGTTCTAAATTTATCTATTGGAATTTCAATGCTGAGATTCTGCGGTTGCACAGCCTGTGCAGAACGTAGTGAAGGAATGACAGCGAAGAAGTGTCGTTCTGAGCCCTTCGTTTGTCATTCTGAGCGAAGAGAAGAATCTTTCTTGTGAGTTGCTCTCAGTTGGAATCGTTGAATAATTAAATAAATTGATCACTGAAAATTACCTATGCTACAGTGACAGATTTGGCAAGGGAACGTGGCCGATCAACATTTCTTTTAAGAGTTGTTGCTGTGAAATAAGAAAGGAGCTGGGCCAATATTAGTTGTAAAAGAGGAGCAACATGTTTTTCAACTTTGGGTAAAACAATGTCTTCATTAAAAAGTCCACTTTTCGAATCCTTCGGTTCAAAATGAAACGCTAAAACAAAGCCATTCCTGGCTTTTATTTCTTCGACTCCTCCCATAGTAAGTTCATAGAGCTCCCTGTCTTCTTTTGGAGGAACGAATACTAAAGCATAATGATCCGGATCTATCATAGCGATAGTTCCATGTTTTAGAAAGCCGACCGGCATTCCCTCCGCATGGATATATGCAACTTCCTTCATTTTAAGAGCCGATTCTAAAGCAATTGGATAATAAAGCCCTCTTCCCAGGTAAAGCCAGTTTTTAATATGGCAATAACGCCTGGCTATTGTGTGGACAAAACCGGATTTTTCATTTAGTACCCGTGACACATATTTTGGAAGTTCCTTCAAGCCTTTTTCGATAATCTTTTTCTTTGCAGAGGAAATGACTTTTTTACTGACACCCATCTCCAAAGCAATCCTGTTAAGAATAATCATCTGAGCGAATGCTGCTTTTGTGCTGAGCACACAAATTTCAGGGCCTGATCCCTGTTGAATTGTCTGGTCTACCAGACGTGACATGGAAGAGCCAATTACATTGACAATTGCTGTGGAGCAAGCGCCTTTATTCTTTGCGTACTTCAAAGCATTCAGGGTGTCATATGTTTCACCGGATTGAGAGAGCGCCATAACATGAGACTTTTTAGAAATTTCTCCCAGGTGTTTAAATTCGTCTGAACTGATGGCTGGAACAAAGTTTTGAGCCATTGAAGAAAAAACATATTCACCTAAAAGAGCAACATAGTAGGTTGTTCCAACACCCAGCAGATAGTTTTTATCGTTTTTTAATATTCGATTGGCTGTCTTTTTAATATGTTTTTGATCAATATTTAAAGCATTTATGATAGCCTGTGGCTGCTCATAAATTTCTTTTAACATATAATGAGGATATCCGCCTTTTTGGGACATCTCAGCATCCCAATGAATACAGGTAATTTCTTTTTCAATAATATTTCCTTGATTAAAATTTTTAACCACATAACTGTCTTTAGAAACTATGGCATATTCGAAATCATCCAGAACAATAGAATTTTTTGTAAAATCAATAAAAGCGTTAAAATCAGAACCGATGTAATTTGCATCATCGCCAATCCCTAAAATCAGGGGGCTTTCCTTTTTTGCGCAATACACTCTATCCGAATCAAAAGTAGTAATCATTGCAATAGCAAAAGTACCTTCCAATTTATTGAGCGTCTTTAAAAAGGTTTTTTCCACGTCACCGGTCGTGTTATAAAAATCTTCCAAAAGATGGGCAATAACTTCTGTGTCTGTTTCCGACAAAAACTTATGTCCTTTTTTGACCAGTAGATTTTTTAATGTGCGGTAATTGGAGATAATACCATTGTGGACACAGGCAAATTTTTTCTGACAGCTCAAATGAGGATGAGTATTGGCCTTTGTTACTCTGCCGTGGGTTGCCCAGCGTGTGTGAGCAATACCAATATGTCCTTTTGGTTTTGTGAGTTTTTCTCCATCGTTTACCTCGTCAACAGAGCCGATATTCTTTTTAACAATTATCTTTCCTCTCCCGTTTAAAACAGCCACACCACAGGAATCATATCCACGGTATTCGAGATTCCTGATACTTGTCACCAGGGGATTTGAAATATTTTGTAGACCGACTATGCCGCTAATGCCACACATATTATTTTGGGTACGAATGGTTATGAGGAATTACTTTGCCCGAGGGTATGATTGTTCCTGCCAGCAGTGAATTACTTGTACCGATGGTTACGTTATCTCCGGCAAATGTCCCAAGCTTTTCACAATGAGAA
>DASCNB010000068.1:0-16673 GCA_036011265.1 Nitrospinota bacterium
GTTTCCAATAATATTTTTTGAACAGTTGGTTCAAGCTTTGCTTTATTTAAAGTGATTCCGGCGGCAAAAGGATGTCCTCCTCCTCCAAATTTCATGGCAATTTGATTGACATCAATATTACCTTTAGAACGTAGGCTGACTTTAATAACATCTTTTTCTTTTTCAGAAAACATTAGAACAACCTCTATACCATTTAGTGATCGTAATATATCAATAAAACCCTCTTTATCTTCCGAGCTAAAATCAAACCCTGTTTCTTTAAGCACTTTTTGCGTCACAACAGCCCATGCCAATTTGTTAGCTTCATCCAATTGAAATGTATTTAGCATTTTTCCCATAAGGAGAATTTTTTGGTATGAATTGTTTTCGTAAATATTTTTATAAATGCTGTAAGGTTCGATCCCGTACTTTAGCAATTCTGCCGCTATCATATGAGTTTTACTGTTAGTATTTGTGTATTTAAATGAGCCGGTGTCTGTGAGGATCGATACATAAATACCTAAAGCTATATCTTTAGTTGTATTTAAACCCATTTCTTTTGCAAGATCGTATATCATCTCGCCTATGGAAGACGCTTTTTCATTAACTACATGGATGTCTGCAAATTTTTTATCCGGCGGATGATGGTCAAAGCAAACAGAATAAATATTGTTGTTTTTAAGTTCTTCTTCTACCGCCCCAAGCCTATCAGGGCTGCTTAAATCAATAGCAAGAAAGACATCAGCAGATTTAAATATTTCATGGTGTGACTCCCTGCTATAAACACAAAAATTACCTTTTTTATCGAGGAAAGAATAAGTGACCGGGGGGGGATCCTGATTGATCAGAGAGACTTCTTTCCCAAGGTTCTTTAATAAATGAAAGAAAGCAATTTCTGATCCTAACCCATCGCCATCTGGGTTTATATGAGTAGTAATAACAAACTTTTGATTTTCTTTTATTACTTTTATTAAATCTTCAAACATAATATTCAAAAAAAACTAAATATTTCAAATCCACTTTTGTATTATTTCGATATAGAAAAGTCTTTTCTGCCTATTAAAAACAATACCACACCAATTGTCCTCAATCTATGTAAAAAAATTTTTATACCATAGATGTACAAAGGATTATTTTTTTTATTGATGTTTGTAATTGTCGTTCAAAAAAAGTTATAATCTTTTGTGATTATTTAGTAATATCTCTTTGAAAACACCTTATAATTAATATTGAAAAGTGTCACAAAATATTATCCTTTAATCCTCTTCGTCTCTGCTCTGGCTGTTCGCTGTATTTATTATTACCAATTCCAGAATAGTCCGTATTTTGATTATCTACACGATGGATTTGACCAAGCTCATTATTATAAAGGCGCTCAAGCTTTTGCCAACGGAAATATTTTAGCAGTATCCCCTGGTATTATTCCACCTGCTCCGCTGTATCAATATTTTTTAGGAGTAATCTTTTGGTTGTTAGGGAGCAGTTTCAATATGGTTTGGTTCACTCAATTTTTTCTTGGAACTATTTCCACGTTGTTAATTTATTTTATAGGTAACCACTATTTTAAAACATCTGTTAGTTTTATTGCGGCCATGTTGTTCACTTTTTATGGTGTCAACTGGCTATACGAGGCCACTGTTTTTCGCGCCGTTTTTATTACCTTTCTTGAAGTAACGTCATGCTATTTACTAATTCGGTTTGCAAATAGACAATGCGCATCGTTTATGATTTTGAGCGCAGTTTTCTTGTCTTTGGTTATGCAAGCTAGAACAAACTACCTACTGATACTTCCCTTTGCCTTTGCGTTTCTCTGGAGAAAAGTTTTTTGTCTTAAAAATAAAGGGAAAAAATATTTTGCTGGTTTTCTTCTAATATTTATTCTTACATCTATTCCTTTGCTCGTATGGGTTAAAGTTGTTCGTGGGGAGTGGGGCTTGTATGATGCCTCGGGCGGGGGTGGAGCAGCTGAAAATTTATTGATATCAAACATGGTAGATCATGACCCTCGAGTTTACCCACCACAAGAGATCTATTTTGAATATGCGAAGAATGTGCCACTGAAAATTTTACCAGTAATGCGTTACATTGCTGAAACAGCATTTAAACACCCTATTCGTTTTTTACAAATGTATCCAAAAAAAATATATTATTATTTTAATAACTACGAGCCTCCTAATGCTTTAAACTTTTATCTTTCTCAGGATTTTTCTCCGATTCTTAAATGGGGTTCTATTCCCTTTGCTTTATACGGGTCTCTGGGGATTATCGGCTTTGTATTGTTGCGAAAAAATAGAAGAGACTGGACTCTTTTACACGCTTACTTTGTTGCTAATATTTTGATGTATTTACCGTTCTTGATTTTGTCTCGGTATCGCCTTTCAATAGTTCCTTTTCTATCTTTGTTTGCAGCTTATACTTTATGGGTTGTGTTCCAAAAAATAAAGAACCAACAATGGTTTTCTTTGTCTGTGTTATGTACTTGTTTTATTCTTTTAAGTTTTATTGAAAAAACGAACCCCTTGCCGACAGGGAAGATTCGAATAGTTGATTATATAAATGTCGGAACTGCTTTCTTGAAAAACTCAAATGAAAAAGATGACCGTTATTCTTACAAGTATTATAAAAAAGCTTGGGACCACTACAGAACATTAAAACCTGTATCGCCAAAACCAGAAATGTTGCTTTCGCTTTTTAGTTCTTATTATGCTAAAGAAGGGGAAAAGTATCGTCAAAAAAAAAACCTATTAAAAGAAACAGAGTCATTTAAAAAAGCGGCACTATACAATTATTCATCTTCAAGATTGCATTATAACTATGCGTTAGCTTTATACAAAAGTAAAAAACATAAAGAAGCTTTTTTAGAAAGCTTGCGCTCTATTATTCTAAATTCTACGTTACATTACTCGCCACATTTGCTATTAGGAACGATTTATAATGATTCTCTGTATATGCCATTATGGGCGATTTATCATTGGCAAAAAGCTTATGACTTAATGGCTGACAGCGAGGAGAAGAAATCTCTTTCTCTTCAAATTGAAAATTTGCAAGATAAAATAATACTACAAAATTCAGATTTTCAATCATATTCCAATGATTTTTCAAAAAACATTATGAGCGTTTTACAGAAGAAAACAGGACCCTTTTTCTTTTTTCAACCGGATTTAACCCTTCCAGATATCTTTTTGAAATGGTCTTCTGCTGAAATGGAGCATTATCTTATGTCTCTATACCAGTATCTCATCATATACCCTGATAAAAACAATGCGATTATTTATTATCAATTAGGGATGCTTTATTGGAAAAAAATTGAAGATGAGCCTACCGCTTTTTTTTACTTCAAGAAATCCTGGGATAATGGAATCAAGTTTCAGGATTTTGCTGATGTCTTAAATGCAATGCAAGAAAAATTGGAAACCCAGGACATTTTATAAAATTTTAAATATGCTTTTGCACTATGTCGATGTAGCACAGTCTTTCCTGATTTATTATAAATAATACTAAAGTAAATGTAAAAAAGAGCGATTTAAAAAGTCTCATACGCCATTTTTCACTATAATGGTAATAAAAGTGTACATTTCCTAAATTTAGATGCGGAAAATTTAAAAACAATAAAGTCCTATGTCGTTAGCACTTATTAAAAAAATTTTGATAATTAGCAGATTAAGATTAACAAAAGACAAAAACTAATAAAGTATTAAGATATTTTAAGATTCTCTTAACTGATTAATTAACTTTCTCATTGATTTTGCGGAATTTTGATCAGGATCTAATTCTAACGATTTTTGGAGATGATAAACTGCTTTTACAGGGTAATAAAAATCCTTTCTTGCGTATAATATACCAATATTTTTGTGGAATAAGGGATCCTTCAGATTAAGTGATAGAGCTAATAGATATTCCTTTAATGCCAAACCAGGTTTGTTTAAATAAGAATAAGCATTACCAAGGTTAATTAAAGTTTGTGTGTGTTTAGGGTTAAGTTCCTTTGATTTTCTATATTCTATAATCGCATTTTCAAAACGTCCTAATTTACTAAAAACATTTCCAATTTGGAAAGGACCTTTCCAGTCTTTTTCAACAAGTGAGAAATAGTTTTTATAGGATTCTAAAGATTTCTCAAACAATTCCATATTTTGATAAATATTCCCCAGGCTAAAATAAATTTGAGATTTCTGTGGCGCGAGGTTTTTTGCAAATAATAATGCTTTTTCCCCGTCACTGAATTGACCGGATCTCATATGAGCAAGACCTAAGTTATAAAATGTTTCCCATTGACCCGGATTGAGCTTTATTGCCATTGTGAATTCGTTGATTGCTTTTGAAAGCCGACCCTGCATTATGTAAACTTTCCCAAGATTATGATGTGAATAAAAATTGTTTGGATCTATCTTCAGGCTTTTATTGTATGCAGCCAGCGCTTTTTCTACATTCCCACTGTTGAGATAGGCATTGCCTAAATTAGCGTATTCATTTGCTTCATCTGTTTTGGATACATTCGGAATGCCATTAAACAAAAAAAATAAAATGATAAAAGTTGTTACAGAAAGAATTATTTTTTTATATTTTCTAAATACGCACCAGGTGGATATCCTATCTAAAAAGCACCCGGCAAAAATAGCAAAGTATGGAACAACCGGAATCCTGAATCTGCTAACAACATAAAGCAATACGACCGACATGGTCATGCCTATCATATAGATATATAAAAGCTTAAGACGCTTGAAATTATCAATATTTAATAAAAACCCCATTAAACCGAGAGAAGAAAAAAACGTAAAATTAGAAAAAGGAGTTCTGAGTAAAAAAGAATATTTCTGGAAAATATAAAAGTTATAATTACTGGGAAACTCATATGAGTTAAAAAAATAATAAAACTTTCTGAGGTACAGTGTAATCATTTCAAGAGGATGGCCGATAAGGTTTTGAAAAAGTATAAAAATGATTTCCTTGTATTTTGTTGAACCTATAAGATTGCCGATTTGGGGCGAGTACTCAGCGCCAGAATAAGCAGGGTTGTTTCCCATTAATATTGCCTTAGGCCCGCTTGAGTCAAAAAAAACAAATTTTTCATGCACGACATATGCTTGTACTAGTAAAGGAATAAAGAATAGCAAAACAATAAAGCTTAAGAACAGATATTTTTTTAGATTTTTTCTATCGATAGAATAAAAAGAAACGAAAAATAGTAAAGCGAAAACTAATATGATATTTGGGCGGCTTTGAACAAAGAGTGAGATAACAAAACCAGTTATCAGAATCCCTAAGAAATTACTTTTTTCCTCCAGTTGAATTAAAAGATAAAGAGATAAAACTCCGAGGAATGTTATAAAGGAGGCTCTTAAAAGAATTCCCTCGTACATTAATTCTGGACCGTACAAGGCATATATAATCGAGCTTATAAGCGCGGCACGAGGATTAAATAGTTTCGATGTTATTAAAAATATCAGCAAAACAGTGATTGTTCCTAAAAAAAATTGAATTCCCCATACCACAGGAAGATTTCTGCCTGCTAAAAAATAAATGAAACCAAGAAAATATTTATAAAGGGGTGAATAACTATTATTGGCGGAGGTAGCTAAAAGATCGCCAGAAGCAAAGTTTTGAGCGCCGATATCAAAGTTTATTGCGTCAGATGTGTCATGGATGAAGTTAAAAAAAGGATTCTCACTAAAATGGAAAAAATAAAGTATCTTTATGGAAATTGAAATGGAAAAAATTAAAAGTATGCTAATTTTTTTATGAAATATTTTATGAGTTTTCATAGCCTGCAATGTAACGAACATTTCATGAAGTACGTTTATAAATATCTATAGATATTGTACTGCTCGGTTTTCGAAAAGACCTGACTAACTGAAAATTTTTATTTTTCTTAAGAAATATATGTTGTTCAAATTCGCTGGAACTGCATATAAAATACACGTAGGAATCGCTATTAATGAGAAGCTCGCTAATATTTTTACCAGTATATTTTTGGTACATATTTTTGATTATTATTTTTGAAGCACGGGCAGGCAAAAGATTTTGTTCAAATACCCAATGAGTCGTATATACTGATAAATTCGGAGAATCTGATAAATAAATATACACTGAATCTGCAGGGTTACCCCAGTTGGGGGTAGTAAAAACCGCAATTTTTTTATTTGTAGAAACCTTCTTGAAATAATTGAGTGCCTCAGGTATACCATAACCGGAAAACTCATCACTAATATACTGGTCATAATCTCTTTCAACAAATGAAACATTCTCGGGTTCAGTTAGCAGTTTAATATCAAAAATAATTGCAGGATAAAGTGCTATTATAGCTATGGGGGCAATAGTTAAATAAAGAGATTTTCCTGGGATTCGTTTTTTAATATGATCTACACCATAATATAGGGCCATGGCTGCACAAAGTAAAATAGGTGTTCCGCAAAATAAATAATGTCTTGAAAAACCTTGACCTACAACACTAAGAAGGGAAAAATATGGAATCAAGAAATAACATATCAAAACCACATTTGTTTTATTTTTTATAAATTTGAATTGAAAGATAAAAAATGCTGCTGCAAGCAATGTAACGGGGATTGTCAAGTATGTTGTAAAATAAGAAATCGTTCCACCGGCGCCGTGGTATAGATTTGTCGGAATTCTATATAATATATCTATAATACTTGCCTGTCCCAGGCTATTTCCAGTTGGAATAAAAATATTTTTTACAGAAAAATCGGAAGAGGTCAGAAAAAGAAAACCATAAGGAAAAATGCCAATTAGAAACCCAGGTAAATATGTAAATATCAAAGGTTTCCATAGAACTAAAGTATTTTTTCTGGAAAAAATAAATATCAAGATTAAGGGTAGCATTACAAATAAAAT
This sequence comes from Nitrospinota bacterium, assembly GCA_036011265.1. Lineage (GTDB taxonomy): Bacteria > Nitrospinota > Nitrospinia > CAJXCL01 > CAJXCL01 > CAJXCL01. Next base: position 6,832 of record DASCNB010000068.1, read on the forward strand.
AGCTGTACCTTTTGTCAGTAAACTTAATCCTATAGTAAACCCCATTGCCAAGTAATATCTCCCTCTATCGTTTTCATTCATTTTTAGCATTTCTAAGGTCAAGAATAGTAGCCATGTAAAAAGACAGTTTAGCAAACTGTCTTTATGGGCCATACGATCATAGAATAAATAATATGGGCAGACTGTGTAAAATAATGCTGATAAGCAACCTACCCACTTTGAATGAAGCTTTTGTCCAATCAAATAAACTCCGATCAGGGAAAAAAATCCTGCTAAGACTGAAACAAACCTCGCTGCCCATAAAGGATTCTCAAATAAATTCAAGAAAATGGCAATTAACCATAAGAAAAGAGGCTTACTGTTATCTACTTTTATTGGTAGCCATATATCATGTAAATCCTCATTAATTATTTTTGCCCAGCTAATATAAATTGCTTCGTCATTAAAGATTGGAATAATTGTTAAATGGGCGAGGCGGGTTAGCAAGAATAACACGACAACTGCCATGAAGAAAAAGTTACTAGAATGTTTATTGTCAATCATCGTTTTTATATTTCAAATATGATAATAAAAAGTTATAGATTCCTAGTTTAGTTTGCGAGAAAACGTTTGCTTTTAAAAACAAAAAATTCTAACTGCAAGTCAGATAACTCTGGGAAGTAGGTGGTTTATCCATTATGAAATAGAATTTCGAAGGCGTCGCATCTTTACAAGTGTTTTTAATAAAGCAAATCCAAACTTTATTAGCTTTGCCTTGGATCTGCCACTTTCTCGTGGAATATATGTAAAAGGAACTTCAGAAATTTTATGTCCTAGCGCATAACATTTAATAAGTACCTCCTCTAATATTTCAAAATTAGTTCCCTCCAAAGTTATTTCTTCAAGTATATGTTTGTGATAAAGACGGAAACCGCTGGACAAATCTTTTACTGGCAGAGACAGAATTTTAGAAAAACAAACATTCAATATAATACTTAATATTTTTCTTGTGGCGGGCATCCTGGCGGCACCTCCAGGGATATAGCGTGAGCCAATAACAATTTTTGCATCATGACGTTTTTCCCACATACTCTTGATAAATTTTGGATCATGAGATAGATCAGCATCTAGAGTTAGAATGTATCTACCTTTTGCATATTCAAACCCATCTTTTAAAGCACCACCATATCCCTCAAGTCTTTGAATTACAATTTTTGCTCCAAGAGAGGTAGCAGCCTCAATAGTTCCATCTTCAGAACCTCCATCGATAACTACAATTTCATAGTTATTCATTAAAGCTGAAATAATTGTCCTTACCTTAGGGATTAAGTGGATAATATTGTCTTTTTCGTTAAGTGTAGGAATCAGTACCGTTAAATCTATTTTATTTTCCATAGTTGGTTATTCTACTAAAGTAATCTTATGTCAATCCAGAATAAAAATACTTCAACATTAACAATTCAATTTTTTTTACTTCTACTCTCATTCAGTTTTACAATTGATTAGTTTGCAGCATGTTATGGTTTTCTGTCAAATTCCGCTAGTTCCGCTAGGTTCTTGTTGATTTAGCTAAAGGTGCTTACAATTTTGATTACTGTAAAGCTAGTGTTTTCTTGCTATAGTACGGGTAGATCTTGTAAAATAATGTTGCAAAGCAGTCCACCCATGCAAAAAGAAGTCTTTCCTCAATAAAGTAAATTTCAAAAAGAGAAAAGAAGCCTTCTATAATTGATGCAAACCTAGCTGCCCATAAGGGATCCTCAAAAACATTAAAGGACAAAGCAATCAACCATATGAGAAGGAGTTTTTTATTATCTATTTGTATTGGTATATAGGCATTATGCGAACTCTCATTAATCATTTTTTACCCAGGAAATGTAAACAACCTTGTCATTAAAAATTGGAAGAATAGTTAAATGAATTAGGATGAGTAGTTAAAAATAACAGAACGATTACTAAGAAAAGAAAGTTAATGGAAGGCATATTGTCAATTAGCGTGATACGCTTAATAGGAAGCATTATAAAAAATACAATAACTAATAAATTTCAAATCATCTAATCAGGATCTTATAAAAATACGTTCTCTTTAGAAATTGATAAAAAGATTGTGGGGTGCTTCTTCCTCTATTTTTTTTAATTCACTTGAAAATGTTTAACAAGCATTTTTCTCGAAGTTTGTTACGCGAGAGGTTCAAATGCAGTTTTTTCAAAAAGCTTTAGGCAACACTTTTGCCAAATAAATAGCATTAAAGTATCATAATAAAAAACTGAACATTTTCATTGTAGTAGACTGGCCATTGAAAAAAAATAAACCGGGTTCAATTAAAGTATTCATTAACGATGAAAATCATTTTAACAAAAATCTATAATTTGTCTGATCATATTCAGCCTCCTCTGGGTTTAGGGTATTTAGCGAATTCTGTCCGGCCAAAGCATGATGTTGTCATCCTTGACTCGATAAAGGAAAATATAAAAAGAGATGATTTTTTTAGTTATCTAAAAGACACTTCCCCTGATATGGTTGGTTTTCAAGTATATACTTATGACATTCCACTTCTGAAAGAGTACCTAAAAATAGCCAAGAAAGCTAATAAAATAACAATTGTGGGAGGACCTCATCCCTCTGCTGCACCTCATGAAACTATGACATTATTTCAAGAAGATCTGGATTTTGGATTTGCAGGAGAAGCTGAGATTGGCTTTCCTCTCCTGCTTGAAAGGTTGGAGAGCAGTAATCAGGGCTTTTCAGATATCCCGGGACTCATATGGAAGGAAGGCAGTAATATTATTATTAATTCACCGTCTTACAATCAAAATATAGACCAGTTTTCCGTAGCCTGGGATTTGATTCGTCCTGACGAATATCCCGAAGCTCAACATGGCGCTTTTTTTGAGAGGTTTCCTATAGCGCCTATCATCGCCACCAGAGGATGTCCCTTTTTATGCACATTCTGTGCAGCGCATTTTGTGGTAGGAAGGAAAGTAAGGAAACGCAGTATTGAAAATATTTTTGAAGAAATTAATTTTCTTTATGAAAAGTATCATATAAGAGAGTTTCATCTCGTTGACGATAACTTTACATTAAACAAAAAATTTGTAAAAAATTTCTGTAAAAAACTATTAGAATCAAACCTTGATATTTCATGGGCCACTCCTAATGGCGTGAGGTTGGATACTCTGGATAAGGAATGTCTTGAAATAATGAAAGAATCCGGGCTGTATTTAATTTCGGTTGGAATTGAATCAGGTTCAGACAGAGTGCTTAAAATGACGAAGAAAGAATTAACGGTAAAAAAAATATTAAATGGAGTGAGCGTGATTAAGGAATCAGGAATAGATATCGCCGGATTTTTTATGTTTGGATATCCCGGTGAAACAATTGAAGAAATGAAAAAGACAATCGAATTATCCTTGAAATTACCTCTAATTAGAGCGAACTATTTTACCTTTTTACCTTTACCAGGAACCGAAATTTTTAATGATATGAAAAAAAATAACGAATTGGATAAAGTAGATTGGGGTCATTTTTACTTTATGAATGCGGTATATTCATCAAATGGAATCACAAGAAAACATTTAAAGAAAATTCAGAGGCAAGCTTTTCTCAAATTCTATAGCAGACCCGGCATTATTTGGAAAAACCTTATTAAAATAAAAAATTACAGACATTTCAAATTTCTGCTTAAAAGATTTTATCATTGGATAATAATGAGTTAATGCAAGTGCTAAGCTAAGAGTAAAGGTTGAGGAAAGCTAAATACGCTTATAAATGTCAATGAATATATTACTATTTGGTTTTTGGAAAGAGCTGACTAACTGAAAACCTTTATTTTTCTTGAGAAATATGTTTCGTTCAAAATCGAGAGAATTGCATATGAAATATACATCTGAAAGGTTGCTGACATGAAACTCAAAGTTTTTTTTATATTTATTTTTTGCTACTATTTTTGAAGCATCCGATGGCAAAAGTACATGTTCAAATACCCATGAAGCCGTATATACCGTGATATTCGGATAATCTGATAGATAAACATGCACTGAATCTGCCGGGTTACCCCAGTTGGGAGTAGTAAAAATCGTAATTTTCTTGTCACTAGATACCTTCTTGAAATAATCCAGAGCCTCCGGCATTCCATAACCAGAAAATCTGCCACTAACATATTGATCATAATCTCTGCTTATAAATGGAGTTTTTGAAGGTTCGGTTAGTAGTTTAATATCAAAAGCAATAGCGGGATAAAACGCTGTTATTAGTATGGGGGTAATAGTCAAATAAAGAAATTTTTTTGGAATCTGCTTATCAATAAAATCTACACAATAATTTAGAGCCAGCGAAGCCCAAATTAAAATGGGTGTTCCGCAGAATAAATAGTATCTTGAAAACCCCCCTCCTGTAGTACCCACCAGAAGGAAGTAGGGAATTAAAAAATAGAATGCCAATATAAGATATCTTTGATTAACGTTTTTGAAATGAAAAAAGAAAAATGCTATCGCAATAAATAAAACAGGATTTGTTAAATAGGTGGTAAAGTAATCAAACGGAATTTCAATACTGCTAAATATCCTTGCGGGAATCCTGAATAATATATCGAGGGTGCTTGCCTGACCTTCACTATGCATTGCGGGAATAAAAATATTTTTTACTGAAAAATCTGGAGATGTAAAATATAGTACACCGTAAGGAAAGCCGGCAATTAGAAATCCAAGTAAATATGTCTGCAACAACGATTTCCAAGGAACAAAGGTGCTTTTTCTTAAAAAAATAAGTTTCAGGATTAAAGGTAGAAGCACGAATAAAATGGCAGTGGCTTTGGTTAACAGGCTTAATCCAATAGCAATCCCGGATGACCAATAATATCCGGCTCTTTTTTTATCATCCTTTTCGAAGATTTCTAAAGTTAACCAGATTAACCATATGAAAAAACAGTTAAGCAAACCCGCTTGATGAGACATGCGATCATAAAATAAGTAGTATGGGCAGAGCGTGTAAAGTAATGCTGCTAAACATCCCACTCGCACGGAATGAATTTTAATTCCAATAAGGTAAACTCCGATCAGGGAAAGAAAGCCCGCTATAACCGAAACAAACCTTCCTGCCCATAAAGGGTTTTCAGAAATATCAAGAAAGATAGAAATCAACCACATGAGAAGGGGTTTTTTATTATCTATTAGTATTGGTATCCAGATATTACTAAAATCCTCATTAATCATTTTTGCCCAGCGGATGTAGACGGCTTCGTCAGTAAAAATTGGAAGAATGGTCAAATGAATCAGGCGGGTCATTGAAAATAATAAAACGATTGCTAAGAAAAGAAAGTTAGTGGAAGGGCTATTATCGATTAGCGTTATACGCTTACTAGAAGGCATTATAAAAAATTAGAGATGAGTTTGTTATGTTTTTTTAAAGCATGGGACGGAGGAATCAGGTTTCTGAGCTTTATTGATGTGTTAAACTCCGTACAAGCAAACAGGAAACCCGGAATATTTTACAAGTTTTTTTCTTCAGCTAACAAAAAAACATTCACTGGCAGGGGTTCGACAGTCCATGTCTGTGCCACGATCAAGATGATCAGCTATTTCAGCTGATATACCCACCATGCGGGCAAACAGAAAAATCAGGAAAACTATTTCACTCATTTCTTTTTTAGAAATTTCCTTGGACGAATACTGATTCCACATAAGTTTTAAAGCTATAACAGCAATAACCGCGTCGATATTTACACAGAAAACCTTTGGCGAAGCGCCAATTTCATAAAGGGACCAAACTAGTTTATGATAAAAATCTAAAAAGATGTTATAAATTCCTTTGTTTTTAAACTGCTTCGAAATGTATTCTTCCCGTGGATCTAAATTTACTTTTTTATCTTTAAAAACAGGGTGATTTGTGCACGGTATTTTGTCATAGTTCAATATCCCTCTTGCTTTTGCTTGTGTTTTATATTCCTTATATGTTGCGGCAACCTTATCAGCTATTTTTTTTAAGTTCACTTTATGTTTTTTATTCCCCGGCGAATCTATTTTTATTCCTTCAAATTTTTCTAACAGGAACTGTACAGCTTCAAACCCGTTTCCTCCGTGGGCAAGTCCGGCATTTGTCATAAAACCGACATAGGATAATGAAATATCATTTCTCGCGCTTACGCTCTCTTTTGCTCCTTTGGAGCTGATAGTTCCCGGTCCGTTTGTGATGGTTAGAGCCAGCAAGGAATTAAATTCTTCCAATTCAGAGATCGATGGTTTACGGATGAACAGGATTTGAAAGCAGGTTTCCGTAAAGGATTTTTTTAGCAGGTTGACTTCACTCAAATTTGTAAGGCGTTTCCAGTAAATGTTGTTATCCGGCTTAATCACACTCAACCCTACCATAGAAGCCTGGATAGCAAAGTGAACAGGCAGGCTTTCCGCTGTTCCCCTGGAAATTCGTTTCCCGGTCAATGCGTCCCAACCGAAACTCAGCAATATGGAGCAAATTAAAAACTCCAGTTCGCACTTCAAAGATTTCTTCTTTGATTTTAAATTATCAAATATTTTAATAGTTGTATTAACTATGCCGTTCTTGTCTTTAAGGCTTCTAATTTCGTTGAGTAGTAAAGTAACAACTTCATCTTCCTTATTCTGTTTTTTTGTTCCTATAATACTAATAAGCTTTTTTGCCGCTCCATTTGCATCATAGTTTGTGGCATTAACATCGGACACTCCGTTTTCAGCAAATGATGAAATGAGTTTACTGGTTATTTCCTTAAAAGCCTTGAACTTTGTGTTATTTCCTAGAAGGGCGATCACGGAAGCAAGATAGGCATTTGGTGTGCAGTTATTTTTCTTTCCTTGAGTAACTATGGGCAGTAATAAATCTGAGTTTAAAGTTATGAAATAATTTAAAATAATATTGAGCAATTTTTGTTGATCTTTTCTTAAGGTGGTTTTTGTTAGCGCGAAAAAGATATTTGTTTCAAAAGAATACTTGGTTAAATCTAGTATGGAACGTCCATGCAGCTCAGTAATTTGAGTCTTTCTGTCCATTTTGCTGGAGCCGCTTTTGTTTCTCATTGAACCCCTGAGATAACTGGCGCCGATTTGTCTATTAACAACTTCTATTTCATCAGAATAAGGTTTTATAGCTTTTGCCACAGGAATTGAAAGCTTTTTAGGAAGTTTCAGTCCCATATCATTTGCAAACCAGGGTTTTAAAGAAAGGTCGCCAATCGGTTGGAAATCCGGCGATACCCCATGTTTCCGCATGACCAGTTTCAACGCTTCAGGAATATATTGAATGCTGGTAACCCTTATTCCCTTTTTTGAGACCTTTTTCTTATCTGGATTGTATGCCTCCATGCCAAAGTAACTATCAAACCATTCTTCTTTCGCAATGGCATCATCACCGGAGCCCCCAATTGCCCCGGCATGACCGCAGGCCCGTGTGATATTTCTCTTCCAACGGCCGGTAATGCAGGCAACAATTGGTTTTGTGAATTTGAACTTTCCTTCTCGAATCCAATCCAATGCTTGTTTTTCATAATAGCCGCCTGGCTCTATATAAAGAACAACAGCCTTGGTACGTGGATCATTCTCAGCGCAATACAAAAATTCGGGCAATGCGAAATGAACATAAATATCTTTGCCTGAGCTAACAACGGTTGTTAGACCAAATCCGGCAGTTTTTAAATATTCAGATATGGTCGTACAGAAATTTCCTGAATTACTGTGGATTGCGATAGAACCTTTTTTCAAGCTTTCAGCAGGATGACTCCCTCCCAAAGCTCCCCCAACACGCACCCTGTCCCAGGCATTAGCTATCCCGAGAGAGTTAGCTCCCACGACATCAACTTTTTCATGCTGGCAAATCGCCCTGATCATTCTAGAGTCTTTAACAGATATTTTTTCAGTAACAATTACGATAGTTTTTAAACTTTTATTATTATCCAGCAGTTCCGCCACCGCAAAATAAACTGCAGCGGGAGGCAGGTATATAACCCCGGTATCAAAATCATAGTTTTTACAAACCTCCTTGACCCCTCCGAATACAGGAATATGTCCTATTTTCGTTTCGAGTTTTCCCGGTCGACCGTATTGAACTCCGGCTACAATATTGCCATCACTATATTCGTGTGAAATAGGAGTTACTTTTGAGCTTTCCCCGCCTAAAATATTCATGACGCATACACGGGTTTTCTTGTTAACAAGCTGTTTTAAGGAATCAATGCCAACGTAATAGTCAAAAGTGTCTCTATTTTTATTTCTGTTCATAAAGTATTAATTTTCCTATCTCTTTAATTTTAAAAATTGTTTTTTTCCTTCCTTTGCCCACCACGTGTCTATTTCCAGGGCATAGTAAAGAGTTTGCATCATGCTGCTGTTGTGGGCAAAAATGTGATAGGGCAGTCCCATAGAATTTAATGTATCGCGGGCGTAAGCCATTCCTTTAATTAGATTAGGTCCCCCACGGCCAATCACAACATAACAGGGATGCAGCCCATGCTCTGCTGTGTGATCTTTCAATGCGTCAAAAATCGCCTTAAATGTTACAAAAATGTCAGTATTATTAGCTTTTCCACCTATAATCAAGAGGACATTGGTTTGTTTCAGCCAGTACTTATAAGCTATTTTTGCAATGCTATACATCTTTTCATAAGGAGGGTTACCACCGAAATCACTGGATATAATGGTTCTATCAGCAAGAATTTCAGTCGCGGCGCTGTTTGCGCCACCGCCAAACATAAACGGTGTAATGGTTCCTTTTGTGTTAATTTCTACCACATCACTTTGCCCCTGGTACGTTCTTAATGTATTAATTTCTGATTCGAAATCAGTAATCTCTGTGTCAAAAATTTCCTGAGGAAAGCCAAGTCGTCTAAAAGCGGGATTGTCTTGATCAAATGCAGCTTTAATATCACAGGCAAAAGGGACAGGTCTCTTGCCTCCCTTACTCATCCTGATAGGATTTAACTCTAAAGTTGTTAGCCCATAATTATTATAAAGTTCCCATAGTTTCGGAAGTTGCTGAACCAGGGGGCTGATGCAATTTTTTGGACATCCCAACTCAACTAAAGCGTCATTGATATGAAATGCCTTTATTCCGGTAATCGGGTCGAAATCAACCGTTTTTTTCTTATCTTCCGGTAATTCCTCAATATCCACACCACCGAATGGCGTTATCGTGAAGTTAGGCCTTCTATGGATTGTAGAAGCAGTTATGCTGAAATAAACTTCTACATCTGATGGAATAAACTCTTCAAAGGTTACACCATTCGCGTGAACAACCTGGTTGCCATTTCGATGCTTGGCAAAAAAAAGTTCTCTTTTGGCATCGAGAGCATTAGAAACATGATCTACTATCCTAACCAGGCCGGCTTTCCCTTTTTTTCCTATACCACCCATAAAACAGGGCTTTATGACAATTTTCCCTCTTTTTGCGATAAGATTCTTAATTTCTTCAACTGATGCCTCTTCATCTAATACAGTAGTCACAGGGAACTCGACCATGTCTAATAATTTTTTTCCAAATTTTAATCCTGTTAATTGCATTAATTAATCCCAATAAATAATAGTGTGCTGAAACAGAACTTGATATAATAACAAAACAAAAAAAAAAATACAAATATTTTTTGAAAAAAAATAATAAAATGAACTAATATTTAAGTTGCTTTTAAAATTTGAATATGTTATTTCTCACTATTTAGAAAGGGAGGTCCCATGACAAAGCTTGACATTATTAATGAGGTATCAGAAAAGATTGGATTGCCGAGAAATGTGTCTGAGAAATCAATTGAATCTATTATTGCTCTTATCAAAGAGACCTTGGCAAAAGGAGAACCGGTTATTTTAAGAAAGTTTGGTTCTTTCCATGTAAAAGAAAAAAGAGAAAG
>DASCNB010000069.1:0-3600 GCA_036011265.1 Nitrospinota bacterium
GCCTCAGTAGGAAGCCGGAATCTCTGTCCGGACTTTTCATTTAGCTTCTTTATATAGTTCTGAACATCATGATAAGATACCATCTCAACAGGACAATCTTTTCCACAATACTTAAAGTAAGATGGGTTATATCCCATAATTTCCTCCCACTCCTCCTGGGTTACCTCATGCTCACCAAGGTAAAATTCATCTATGCATACCTCATGCATCGGTTTCTCATTAACAAACCCCTCGTCAAAGGTATCTCCCATTTGATAACAACCTCCTTTGACTAAAACCATGTCTTCATAATCCTTAAACTGCTTTCCATAATCCGTCGACAACTGATCGGCTGTTCCGTCAGAAACAAGCGTTCCTGTCACAAAAAAGGACGATAATAGTAATAGCATACCGCTGAACTTGAACAAACTGACTGCTTTCATGAAAACATTAAACCTCAAAAAATTATTTCACAGGGTCCTGCCTGAAAGCACCAAGGGCAAGGCGGAAACCCATGTGGAGCTTCCAGCACGACGGGTCGAACCCCCCACGATAAGTTGTACGAACGTACCATGGTTCATTGTCCCAGGAACCGCCCCGCCCCACCCGGAAAGAGCCGCTTGATGGACCTTTAGGATTGTCCTTGGGACTGTTACTATAATAGTCATTATCATACCAGTCGGATACCCACTCCCAGAGATTACCGGACATATCATATAATCCCAAAGAGTTCGGGGGAAAACTTTTGATTGCCACAGGATTATCTCTAGAAACACCGGATCGTGAATAAGGCCTCTTAAATTTTAAACTTACATTAAAATTAGCATCTTCCGGTCCTATCGTGTTTTTACCTGTGCCAAACCTTATCATTCTGCCTCCCTCTCGTGCCGCATATTCCCACTCCGCTTCAGTGGGAAGACGATAATCAAAGCTCGTCTTTCGTTTTTTCCATTCCATAAACTTATTTGCATCATTCCAGCTCACGCATGTAACCGGGCTTTTGTCCGTTTGAAAATAACCTGTGTTATCCCAGTATTTATTTCTGTCTTTTTTCCATTCAAATCCAGTCCAATAATAACAACCATCTATATTCTCTGAGTCAGTTCTATAAGAAGTCTCATTTACAAACTCTCTGAATTCTCCCACTGTTAACTCATGCTCTCCCAAATAATAATCATCCACACAGACCTCATGAACCGGCTTCTCATCATCCTTCCCATCCCCAAAGGAATCTCCCATGTGATAACAACCGCCTTTTATGAATACCATTCCTTTTGGTTTTTTCTCTTCAATTTTTTTCCGCTCTATGTCTTCAGCTAAAAGTTGTTTTTCTTCAGGCTGACCATCCTTTTCCTCTGCCTGGGATTTGTCCCGGGCTAGACGAAATCCGAAGACAGCGTCCCTTGCACCTCGCACACCCCAGTACCGGAACGTCGCCCGAGCGTCTAACGGCAGGATGTACCAGGAGCCACCACGTAGGACCCTGTATTCTCCACTTCCCGGTCCTGCAGGATTGTCCTTTGGACTGTTCCTGTAATAGTCCTCATCAAACCAGTCCTGTACCCACTCCCACACGTTGCCGGACATGTCATATAATCCCAGGGAATTCGGTGGGAAACTTTTTACCGGTACAGTTTTCTTTCTATAAACACCGGGACGGAGATAAGGCTCCTTAAGTCTTGGATTTGAACTTGTATAAATATTAGCTTCATCGGGTCCTATCGTATCTTTGCCTGTACCAAACCGAACCTTTCTGCCTCCTTCCCGTGCCGCGTATTCCCACTCTGCTTCTGTAGGAAGCCGATATCTCATCCCTGTTTTATCATTAAGCTTTCTTATATACTGCTGCACATCACTCCAGGAGACGGTCTCAACAGGAAAATCACCGCTGGAATAATTAAAATGAGAGGGATTACTTCCCATAACATCCTTCCATTCCTTCTGTGTTACCTCATGCTCACCTAAATAAAAATCATCCACGCACACATCATGAACCGGTTTTTCATTATCTTCCCCATCGCCAAACTGATCTCCCATGTCAAAACAACCCCCTTTGATGAAGACCGTACTTATGGAATACCTGCCGCTGACATCTATTCCTCTATCTGCTAAAGCAGAAACAGGCAATAATAAAATAATAACCGTTATAGTTTTTATTAACGCTTTATTTATCATTAAGTGACCTATTTACAATAATCTGAAATATTTTTATGGGACACTTATATCCATTAAAACTGCATAAGAATAATTAAACTCATAGTTTCCAATTTTAATATGAAGTCTGTTTAAGAGCAAGTGTATAACATGGCATGGCAGGGCTGCAGCTATATAAGCGCAGAGGGCATGATTTACTGGCAACAGTATTACATCTTGTTGGATAAAAAATGGCATGGATTCAAAGACTATATTGTGTCATTCCTGAAGATTCCCTTTTTCTTTAATATTTTTTAGGATTGGTGGCTCGGTGGCTAAGCTTTGCATAAGGCACTGTGCTTTGCATAAGCCGCTGTAAAAAAACAAAAGCTAAACAGCGGGGCTAAAAAGAGAAAGAGCCAAGCCTTGCATAAGTCGTTGTATAAGGTAAAAAACAAACAACGACTAAACTGTGACTAAACAGAGCCTAAAAAAACTTCCAAAAAAATAGTCCTTGAAATTTTAAACCTTTTTGGATACATTGCGTATCCTAACATAAAGTGAATATCCTAAAACAAGGAGAATGGATGGAAAAGAATGAAGAAGATTTTACTGATAAAATTGAAAACCACTTTAAAGTAGTATTGACAAGACGGCTTGCTGCTGTCCGCCGCTCTAAGAAGTGGCCATTAACTCTTTCAGAAAAAATATTATTTGGTCATTTTGAATTGGGCAATGAAGGCTTACCGGAACGTGGGGTAACTACAGTTTTACTTAATCCGGATCGAGTAGTAATGCAGGACGCTACGGCGCAGATGGCCTTATTACAGTTCATTAATCTAGGAGTTAAAAGCGTTGCTGTTCCCACAACAATACATTGCGATCACTTGATTCGCGCCCGGAATGAAGCGCATGAGGACCTGAAAACCGCAGAGAATAATAATCGAGAGGTATACGATTTTCTGGCATCAGCCTCGGCTAAATACGGAATAGGTTTCTGGAAACCGGGTTCCGGAATTATACATCAAGTGGTTTTAGAAAATTATGCTTTTCCGGGAGGACTGATTATAGGCACTGATTCTCATACCCCAAATGCGGGAGGACTCGGCATGCTCGCGGTTGGTGTTGGCGGTGCTGACGCGGTAGAAGTAATGGCGGATATGGCCTGGGAAGTAATGTGGCCAAAAATTATTGGAGTCCACCTCACAGGAGAATTATCCGGTTGGACAAGTGGAAAGGATGTTATTCTCAAGCTTGCCGGCATACTGACCGCAAGTGGTGGAACCGGAAAAATTGTTGAATATTTTGGCCCCGGTACACAGTCTTTGAGTTGTACAGCTAAAGCCACCATTACCAATATGGGAGCTGAACTGGGCGCCACTACTTCAATATTCCCTTTTGATGACAAAATGGCTCTTTATTTACGCGCTACCGGACGAGATAAGATTGCAAATATAACTGAGAAATATGCTAAACACCTGGTTGCAG
>DASCNB010000070.1:0-18129 GCA_036011265.1 Nitrospinota bacterium
AAGTGGCTACTTGCAAACCATTAGTACCAAAAATAGAAAGAGGGGAATACATACCAAATTTTAGCAACCAAGGGCTGGAAAACTCCGCTCCCCTCCGTTTCCCTGCCCGTGGCTCTACATTAGGAATCCACCTTAATTAATGGAAAGAATGGTCTTGACATTGGGGGAAGGTTCAAATTGACTCATTACAAACGTCTTTAAGAATTATTTATTATACCTTTATGCTTCCCTTTATTTTATAGTCAGGCAAATATGCTATTTTTTTTGGCTTGTAAGATTCAGGTAAAAAATCTATTGTTTTGTTAATATAAAATTGATAATGTGGGTTGATAGTGAGACAAGTCTTTTTAAATTGTTAAAAAATAAGGAAGAAACATATGGCCAAAACTTTACTTCAAGTCCCTCAATATGGGATAGCGATTTCTCATATTGATCTCATGGTGGCATTAGCGTTGTCTTTGTTAATCGGCCTGTTTGTGATACTTATATATCAGTACACTCACCGGGGTCTAAACTATGAAAAATCTTTCCTGATCACTTTAGTTATGATGGCGCCGATTATAGCTGTTGTTATGATGTTAATTGGAAGCAATCTCGCCTTATCCCTGGGAATGGTTGGAGCTCTTTCCATTATTCGTTTTAGAACGGTTATTAAAGACTCTCGCGATATGATTTATCTTTTTTGGGCTATTGCGATAGGATTGGGATGCGGAACTCATAACTGGCTTGTTATTGTAAATGCAAGCTTTTTTATCGGCTTCATTCTCTGCTGCCTCCATTATTTTCAATATGGGAAGCCAAAATGCTCGGATTATGTGTTGGTTATATCCGGTATAGAGCAAATCCCTGAAAGTTCCTTGCGAGATATGGTTAAAAGCGTTACTTCATTTTCTCAGTTACGCTCCATGGATGTTAGTTTGGATGGATGGGAAATGGTTTTTGAAATAAGATTTTCAGACAAAAAAGATACTAATCGGAGCGAAATAGTAGGAAATTTAAAGAATATAGATGGAGTACATAAAATATCATTATTAGCTCCTCAACTGGCCTTACCTGTTTAAGTAAAATCCCCAATGTCAAAAAAAGAATCAATTATCACTGGCCTGACTATTCTTAATACTGTTTTGCTGCTTTTAATTCTCGCTGCGGGAGGCCTCACTTTCATTTTAACCAAAGGTTTTATTGTCAAATCTCTTCTGCCGAAGATTGTGTCAAGTTATCACGCTGAAATGCTAAAATCTAAATTTATAACCCAGATAGGAAACGTGAAATCAATATTTACAACAGAAGGGAATGAAGAAAAAAAACAATCAAAATCTTTCGAATTACCTGTTTATGAAATGAAAATCAAACCATTCGATCTACGTCAAATCCAATTATTGGTTGAAAAACTGATCAAAAAAGGTGGAATGACCGATGAGGAAAAAAAATGGTTTCCTGTCAAACTTTATTATGAGGGTGAAGAATACGAAGGGAAAGTACGTTTAAGGGGCGACAATGCCATCCACTGGAAACACGCAAAAAAGTCGTGGAGAATTAAATTAAAAAGAGATAAGCTTTTAAATGGATATCGTCATTTGGACTTTATCATACCAGGAGGCAGGAATAATGAAATTGAAAAGGTTGCCTACGATGCTGCCAGAAAGCTGGACTTGCTGGTTCCAGATGCGGGTTTTGCCCGGATGCGCCTTAACGGAATAGATATGGGGCTTTATTTTTGGATTGAGAAAAATAGCAAAGAAATGTTGGAAAGGCTCCAATACCCCGAAGGAGAATTCTTCAGGGAAAACAACACTCAAATCCATACCTATGTAACCAAATATGGATCGCCTTCTTTTATTCTCTATACCGGTAATTACACCAGTACTATTCACAAAGACCCTTCCCTCGGGTATTACGCTGAAAGGTGGGATAATTTGATCACAATTCTCAGGGAGGGAACAGATAAGCAATTTCAAAAAGAATTACCGTTTCTGATTGATATGGAAAAATATTTGAAATGGAATGCGTTAACATGGATTTTCAATTCGGTTCATTCTCGCTGGGCAGTTTCTGGCGATAACTTACGATGGTATTATGACAATACCAGGGGGTTGTTTGAACCTATTCTCAACGATATTTTTGTAGAACCTATTGAGTATAAAAATGGAACTTTTGAGGCTTCAGAAACAGATCCTTTAGCAAAACGCATCTTCCGTATTCCGATGTACCAATATAGACGTAATGAAATCTTGTGGAAAATAATAAATGATCCGCAGTTTGATATGGTAGCACGTTCCGAAGAATTATTTCAGAAAATCAGACCTTTTTTGTTAAGGGGAGTAGACGCAATTCCATGGCAGACGGATCTTGCTCACAGGACAACCAGTGAAACCTTAAAGAATAATCAAACTTTGTTAAAGGGAGCTCTTGGATTTACACGAGTATTTGTGACTCCTGAACTTATTTTAGAAGATAATATACCTGGCGCCTCGATAAGATTTGTACCTGATTCCTTAGCCAAAGTTAGTTTGGATAAAGTAGTTTTTAAATTTAATGACCCTCTTAACTTTAATATGGACCAAACACTTTTTTCTCTGATTGATGGAAATGGAAAAGAAGTTGAGATTAATCCAGTTTCTCAAACTATAAACCAGAAAGAGTTTAAAGTTACTTTTAAAAACCTGCATTTTTGGACTTATCGAGACGATAACCTTTCTACAAAGCACAGGGAGTGGATTATGCGGGTTGATTTTAGAGGTATTAAACTAAAGGATTGGATCAAACCCAACTTTGTTTCAAACATCAGTTATGGTTTTTCTAATTCTTTCAGTATGGAAAAAGTAAAAGACTCATTTGTCTTTCAATCTCCATTGTCATTTAATTTTCAAAAAAAGCTTGGACAAAATTTATTTGCGTCAGCAGAAGAAATTATCAAAACAAGCAAGTTACCTTTTAAGCAAAAAAATAATGAACTGATCCTGGATGAAGGCGAATATCACGTTTTGCAGGACCTGGTTATTCCCGTGAACTATGGTTTGCATCTTAACGCCGGTGTGGTTCTCAAAATGGCTCCAGGCGTCAGTATTATTACTTATAGAGCCCTTAAGATAGATGGCAGTAAAGAAAAACCTGTCAAAGTTATCCCTCTTAACGATCATTCCTGGGGAAGTCTGGCGGTAATCAATGCAAGAGCGAGATCGAAAGTAAATCATCTTCTAATGCAAGGAGGAAGTGAAGATCATATAAATGGCATATTTGTTTCTGGAGAATTGTGTTTTTATTCATCGGACGTGGATTTGACGAACAGCGAAATTAATAATGCCAGAGGCGATGATGGTCTTAATATAAAGAAAAGCAATTTTCTCATTAAAAACAGCCGTTTTATAGGTAATTTTTCCGATGCTTTTGATGTGGATTGGGCTCATGGCACGATTGAAAAGTCTTTCTTTTTAGATAATTTTGGAGACGGACTTGATTTATCCGGATCATCGGTGATTGCCAGGGATAGTTTTTTTTCCGGTTCGAAGGATAAAGGCATTAGTGTTGGTGAAAAATCTGAATTTTTTAGTTTTAACAATGTAATTCAAAATTCAACAATCGGTTTAGCATCTAAAGATTTATCAAAAGCTTATGTCTATGCGACGGTCTTTTACAATAATCAAACAGCGATATCTCTATACAACAAAAAACAGATTTTTGGAGGAGCTTGGGCCGAAGCTACCAGCGCTTTATTTTGGAAAAATAAAATCAATTTTTATCTTGATAAAGAATCGTCACTAAAATTAGTTGGAGTAGGGGTAGAAAAATGGATGCCGCAAGAGGGAATTATGGCGGAAGATGTTCGTCAGGGAAATATCTCTGAGTTTTATAAATATGACGATTCTGGAAATGTCTTTTTTAGAAAGCCTAAAGGAAATAACTCGCCTTTCAAAAAAGGCCCATTTACCCAGCCCAAGGAGATTAAAGGATTTAAACTGCCTAATTTTTCCGAACAGCCTATTGGTCTTTTTTCAAAATTAGAAATCTCAAAATGAAGCAGGAAACCAGATTTGAATTAAAGTACCAATTGAGTGTCTTCGAGCACCAAAAAATCAAGTGTGCGTTAGCCGGTTTCACAAGTCTTGATAAATACACCATGGCCACTCCTCGCAAAATGTACCTAGTCCGGAGCCTTTACTTTGATACATTTAACTACAATGCTTATGTTGAAAAAATAACCGGAGAAAACAACCGGGTCAAACTGCGCTTCAGAAGCTATTATAAAACTAAGGATAGTTCACCTTTTGTGAATGTGGAATTAAAAACACGGAGGGGATTAAAGATTACCAAGTATTCCGCAATGGTATCTACAGGGGAGTATGATTATTTTATCAAAAGGCGTAGATGGTCAGATAACAAGGTGGGTGTGTTGATAGATTTTGAGCGCTTAGTGCACCTGAAAAACCTGAAGCCGAATCTTCTTGTTGATTATTTCCGAGAGGCGTATGTCCCAAAAGATAAAAGCGATGTTAGAATTACATTTGACCATTCTATGCGTTTTGCCAGATCATCATTGTTATTCGCAAAGTCTTTGTTCTTTAGATCAAGCGATAACAGGATCATTATGGAAATCAAAACAAAGGGAGAAGGTCCCCGGTGGTTACAGGATATTGCAAAAAGATACAGTTTTAAATCCATTCCAAATAGCAAGTACGCAACTGGGATAGAACAAACCCAGAATGCTCTTTTTATATGAAATCTTCAAACCCTGCTTTGGTTTTCCGTTATGAAAAAAGAAAAAACTGATATATTACTGGTCAGGCCGGTAAATCATAGTCAACAAATAGTGCCTCAGTTAAGCCTCGGATACCTTGCAACATCTCTGAGAAATGAAAACATTTCTGTAGAAATTTTGGACTGCGTTAAAAGTGGTTTCAATTATACTCAGTTCAAGGAGTATGTTCGTGAATGTAACCCTAAAGTAGTCGGTTTTCAGATGTTTACGGTAGATATGCTTTCGACAAAGAAAAGCATTAAAATCGTTAAGGATATTAATTCTTCAATTTTAGCGGTTGTAGGTGGAGCACAACCTTCAGGTGCGCCTGAAGATACCCTGAAATATCTCGATAAAGCAGACTATGGGTTTTGTGGAGAATCAGAAATAAGCCTCGTTAAGTTTATGGAAGCCGCTTTTGCCAGTAAACTTGATGAGCAAACAGCGCCTGATATTCCCGGTTTAATCTGGAAAAATGGTAAAAACATAGTAATAAACAAACCTGAGTTTATTGACGACCTTGATTCCCTTGGATTCCCCAGTTGGGATATGCTTAAACCCAATACCTATCCTGAAGCAGTACAAGGATACTTCTTTGAAAAGTTTCCCGTTGCTGGAATAATTGCCACAAGGGGATGTCCTTATAGTTGCACTTTTTGCTCCGCTAAATTAATTAATGCTCAAAAAATCAGGAAGCGGAGCATTCCTCATGTTATTGAAGAAATCCAATTGCTTTATAAAGAATATGGTATACGTGAGATTCATGTTCTTGATGATAACTTTTCGTTTTACAGAGATTACATTGAAGGGTTTTGTGAAGAACTGATTAAGACAAATCTGAAAATTAGTTGGAGATGCGCAAATTCTATCCGCCTGGATACGGTAAGCCAGGAACTTCTCAAATTAATGAAGCGTTCCGGCTGTTACAGTGTTGCTTTTGGTATTGAGAACGGTTCTGACAGAATTCTCAAAAAGATGAAAAAAAAGATTTCATTGGCCGAAATTGAAAAGAGCGTGAAAGTCACCAACGATTCGGGAATAGATGTTAATGGTTCTTTTATTATTGGCTATCCCGGAGAAACTGAAGAGGAAATAAAACAGACCTTGAAATTCTCCAGGAAGCTGGGGCTTAAATTGGCAAATTTTAACTGCCTGGTTCCATTACCTGGAACGGAAGTTTACAATGACCTGGTTAAAGCAGGAAAACTTAATGACTTAAATTGGGAAGATTATAGTTACTCAACGGTTGTATATGTTCCTGACGGGTTGACTAAAGAGAAATTAAAGTCATACCAGCGAAAAGCCATTCTGCAATTTTATCTCAGACCAAAAATATTATTTTATTTAGTGAAAAATATTAAAAGTGTGAAACATTTTTGTTATATTTTAGAAGCAGCTTTTGTTTACTTGTTTGGTAAAAGTGGAAATAGCAGAAACCCTTAGTTTTTTGTAAAAACCAGTCATGCCAATTTGCTTAGCTTGTTTATTAAAATCACTAATGCCCATATGCCTATAATTCCTCTATATAATAAATCAATTGTCAGCTCATACGTCTTTTGATCGAATAAAAAACCCGTGACGTCTTTTAATGGCGGGAAGCTCAGAAACAGTTCAGGGTTAATAGGAGCAAAGATTCCAAGTGTTGCTGTGCGAGGCTTTAAACCAGCGATAAAAATGGTTAACATTAAGAAATAAAAGGGCTTTTTCCATTCCGGGTGTTACTGGACATATAGAATTATAAGAGGAATAATCCAGATAAAATAATGAGTAGCGGCTACATTAACTTCTAATAACATTGCTAAACAAACTGCGAGGAAATATTGGATTAATAAAGTATAATTTGGTTTTTCTCGATGAAAAAAAGCATGAAAACAAATCAAAAAATAGATAGCTGCCTGACAAATCCTGATAATTAATAATTTTATAATATTTTGAAAATTTTATAAAAATGTAAATTCCTGTACTAAAATTTAGTTTTATCATAATTTCTCTCCCGCCTTGATATCATAATTATGACAATGAAACCCACCTCACAAATCTGTCGATGGGAAACATCCCATCCCAAGGATAATCAAAAAAAGACATTTTCCCAAATTCTGTTATTCTTTCAATCCCCTTAGCAGTAATTGCCTTTGCAAAATCGATTTTTCTTGTCTGGTCAATGAGCAAACCTAAAGTTTGTTTATGCTTATCAACGAAATCAATAATATCATAAATGTCTTTGATAGGACGGACAAATAGGACTCTTGAATAACTGGGATGGGCAAGACCTTGTTCTTGCGAATAAATTACCGTCCACTCTGTACCTTTTGATGAAAATACTTCTCCGGAAAAACTATACTCACTACGAATATTGACAATTGAATATGCTTCATCAGCAGAGACTTCTTCTTTTGGAATAGTTTTAAGAACCTTTTCCATCCCTCTTGCTAAAGCTTTTGCAAAGTCTAACGGACTAATCTCGCTCCTTTCTTCTACAAAAACCGTATGAGGAGAATTGCAACCTTGCTGCTCAAAAATCGAAGCGTCAAGAGCTAATCTATATGCAATACTGTCTAACTCACTTTTATTAAAAGAGTTGCGACTGATCAAAGCAAAAGAATATTTGGGTCCAAAGATTACATCTTCTATCCCGTAATGTTTAGGTAAAGACAGAATTGTCTCAATCACCTCTCGTCCTCCCCAGGCCACACGGACATCACTGTTGCAGGAAAGTAACCTCTGTGAAACTAAATCGTCCTTCTCACAATAAATAAATTTAATTGAATCTACCAATTGCCTTCCTTCTAAAACCTTTCCATCAGCCGTTTGAATTTTATGTTCTTTGAAATCTGCCACCATGGATGGTAAAACCAAGCCGTTTTTTCTGGGAAGTTTTATGATATTACCGTTCTTTGACAACATTGCTGTGATTAGTGAAATCATACCCAAAACCGGAACATTTCCTGCTAACCAATGTGTTACAATCCCCCGAGGATGCGCCATGATTTTCTTTCCCAGTTCTGGGGCTTCGTGAAAATTATCTAGATAGCTTATGTTACCTCTTAATGACGTATTTAATAAACGCTGAAGATTCGCTTTTCTGATAAAGTTAAGAAGGAAAGTCACCCCCACCCTTGAGTACTTTCTCAAAAATGAGCCATTGGAAGACATCCAGCATGTTGCCAAGGAATCAAAGAAACTCAATAAATCATTTACATTAATATCCCGTAAAGATTGGCTTTGCAAGCTTAATTGTTTAACAAAAGCTTCATAATCGTCAATTACTTCTTGTCCAGCAAGATGCGCTTCATTTAAATCCCAAGAAAGGTATATCGTTTCTTTAATAGGAATATTAAATATAGGCATTTTAACTTCCTGCACTTTCTATGGCTTCCGACAAAATATCTCCACAGCCCCTTGCCTCTGCCTTCTTTGCTCGCCCAAGGACCTCAAATTGCGTTCCCCACTTTCCGTTTTTATCCTTCCCGCGCCCCACTATACGCCCAACATCTTCTGTTAAAACTGAAATCCCCGGATAGCTGTATGGTAGCGGAGTAAGAATTTGAATAAGCCCAATATATCCATCTTTGACTGGTTCTAAAGTTTTAAAATCTCTAATAATAACCTCCGAATAAAGAGGAACTGTTTTAGGAAAATTAGCAGTGTTAGCATAAACAAGACCCATTTGCTCAGTGAAACCATAAAAGTCAATAACATTGAATTTCGTAACTCCTAATGTATTCGAGATATCATCAAGAAATCTATCTTTACTGACTTTTTGATTTTCGAGTTTTTTCCATCCGCCTATATGCACAACTTTACTATTTCTTGTCAGTTGGAATTTATGATTATCTCTTTTTAATATTCTTATAAAATTATGGTATAGAATGAAGGTAAAACCAAAAACGCAAACTTCTTGTTCTTTTACCTCATACTCCCTTAATAATTTCCCAAATTTTTCAACATCGGTAATAAGTTGCCCATTCGTATTCTTTAAAAAATATTCTGTTGAATTCGCTAACATTAAAAATCCACAAGTTGCAGCTTGCCTTGCTGATATTTCTTTAGATTTTGTTTTTACTGGATCTTCATCTAAAATTAGAAACGGCCTTCTGTAATTACCAAGATAGTCAATCATTACTTTTGTTGAGGCCATTGTTTGCCTTTTAGAAGTAATAGCATCGATTGCAATTGTTGAAGGTGTCCCAGTGGTCGCGCTGGAATGTAAAATAGTTTTTATATCATTGGCAGGAACAGAAGATAAATTTCTCTTTTTAAATATTCCAACAGGAAGATACGGATAATCAGCTAAATTTTCTAACGGGCCGGTAAGTTTAAAATTGCGTTTGATACAATACCCCCTGAACAGATCATTTTTTTCCATATGCTGCTTAAAAGCTTCATAAAGGGCTCTGTGAAACAATTCACTCTTTTCCACTTCATTTTTAGAAAATGGTGGCAAGGCTAATAATTCATCAATACTATTGGAAATCATGTTAAAAATTTTTTTCTAAAACCATCAAATAATGATTCAAGATCATCTTTTTTTAAAGCAATCGGGTTGGTCTTGAAGGTTATATCCTTCATAGCCAACTCAATAATACTGACTTTATCATCTACAATTTTTTTCAATACCTGTGAGTTAGGCAATATATAGGCACTTTTAAAAAGTCCATGAATTACACTTATCAGTTTATCTAATGACTTAAAACCGCATTCTTTTGCTAACTGATTGTACTTTTCAGTTCCTTTAGCATTGTATTCCATAACTAAAGTGAGAAATAGAGCATTCCCCAATCCATGGCTAATGCTGTAACCACCAAGCTGGTGAGCAAGCGAATGTGTAAGGCCCACCGAACAATGATTCTGCACGATCCCTGCATAATAGGCACAACTGCAAAGCACGTGCAAACTTCTATCTGTTAGTCCTTGCTGTTGTATATCCTGCAATGCACTAAGAATACTCTTCACTGAATAAATTGCGTATGGGTCTACAAGCAGATTATGAACAATGGATGCGTATCCTTCGATAGCATGGGTTAAGGCATCAAAGGCACTGACGTAAACAGTGTATAAAGGCATTGATTTTCCTAGATTTGGATCTAAAATTACTTGATCAGGTATAAGCTGGTGAGAAATAATAATTGTTTTGCCCTTCGATCCATCTTTAGAAAATGTGGCTGCAGAACTAACCTCTGAGCCAGAACCGAAGGTTGTAGGAATTGCAATAAAGGACGCTTTTTTTCTAAGGGGAGGTAAACTAAAAGGCGTCACTATATCATTGAATTCTAATTCCGGATGTTCATACGAAACCCAGCTTAGCTTAGCCGTGTCTATACAGGACCCTCCACCAACTGCAACAATCAAATCAGGAGATTCTTTTTTGAGTATCTCCGCAACCTTATAAATATTTGATTCTTTAGGTTCCCCAGAACTTTTTTGAATAAAACTTACCGTAGCTTTATTTTGTAGGCATTCTTGGATTTTCTGTTTTATCTCTGCTGCATAGCCGGATGCTCCTGTCATCACAACAATATTTTTTTGGTCTACCTTACTTAGCATATGAATAGAACCTTTACCCCAGGATGTCACCTTAGGCAATTTAAGTATTGAGGCTGCATCAGCATTAGCTATAGCCTCAATATTAGAGGGCGCTTTTGATTGTTTTTTGGAAGTATATTTCTTAATAACTGAAATTATATCCTTAACACTATTCATTGACATCGCATCTTCAAGAGAAAGTTGAATATTAAATTCTTTCTCCAATCTCATTATTAACTGAATTTGACCTACAGAGTCCCAGCCGGAAAGGTTCCCTGGGCTGGTATCATCAGAGATATTCTCTATCGATACGGTAAATTTATTGGCAACAATATTATAAATATGAGATCTTAATTGATTCATTATTTCTCAAGCAAATCCCTTTGAATTTTTCCAGAGTCTGTTTTTGGAAGCAAATCAAGGATTACAAACTCTCGGGGCACTTTATATGCTTCTATCTCTGCGAGACAAAACTCTTTAAGTTCCTGAAAATCAGCAAACTTGGTTCTTTCTTTTACAACTAAATAAGCTCTAATGATTTGGCTGTTCACATTGCCAATGTCAGGTGATGTTACGCCCACCACCGTTACATCTAATATCCCATCAAATCTTAAAAGAACTTCTTCCACCTCTCTTGGCCCTACCTTTAATCCTCCAATGTTGATCATATCTTCTTTTCTACCTTTTAAGTTAAGACATCCATTCTCATCCATAAATCCTAAATCTCCAGTATGCAACCATCCGTTCCTGAGGACCTTGTTTGTGAGTTCATAATTGTTCCAGTAGCCCTGCATTACCATATCTCCTTTTATTAGAATTTCTCCAAGAGTATTATCAGCTAAGGAGTTCCCGTTTTCATCGCATACTTTTATTGAAACATTAGGGGAAGATCTTCCCACCGTATGCAGATAATTTTTGTCTGAATGGAACTCAATGAAAGTTGACCTCGATGCTTCTGTTAGTCCAAAATGCATACAAATTTTTGCTTCTGGGCAATATTCTATAAGTAGTTTTTTATGTTCATTCAGCATAAAAGCACTGCCAATTTCAATGAATCTAAGATTTTTACCTATTTCCTTAAATTTCTCATTAAAAAAACCGTACAATAGTATCTCAAACCCCGCAGGTACTGAGGAAAAAGAGTTTGCATGGTATTTATCGATATTATAAAGCACCCATTCCGGACGGATTAAGCCATTTTCAAGTATTACTGTACCTCCAACATCAAAAACTGCTCTCAACCTACCAAATCCAAATGAATGTGATAGCGGCATTGGCAAGCTTTCAACTACCCCATCATGCAATTGCATAAACTGATTAATGTTTACAGTTGCAGAAAGTAAGTTAAAATGGCTGAGCCTTACGCCTTTTTTTGGTCCTGTTGTGCCTGTTGTGTAAAGAATAACGGCTGTATCTTTTTCATTCGACTCAGTTAAATCTAATTTTGTACTATTTATAGAGTTCTTAATTAAGTCGTCAAAAGACAATATTGAAACGCCATCCTGAGACATATCATTCTTTTTATCACAAAGAATAATCATTTTTAGATTCAGATTTTTATAGGTTTTAGCAAGCTTATCCAACTGCTTGCCAGATGTGACCATTGCCTCAGCATTGCAATCATTTAGTATATAGAAAAGGTTTTTTTCATGGATATTTGCCTCTATCGGAACAGCAATCATTCCTGCAGCCGGTATTGCAAATAGAGAATATACAACTTCAGGGGTGTTTTCGATACATATGGCTATTCTGGATCCTCTCTTCATGTTCTCAGATAACCAGTTGGCAAAAGAAGAGACGATTTCCCAAACTTTTGCATAAGTCAATGAATTCTCCTGGTGTATTATTGCGTAACGGTCAGGATATTTCATTGCTGAATATTTTAATTTTTTATGCAAAAGACTCATTTATTGGATAATTATTAATCTACAATTACCTTACGACCCTAACTCACCCGTTTAATCTTTCTCAAAAAAACGTCTTTGAGAATAGTACCTATTCTCTCAATAATGAATTTGAGGTCATAATGTGTCAGGACATGTCGGATGCTTGGAGGGTTTGTAAATGCTAAATATAAATATTCTTTTAATCTAAAGAGTGAAAAATTAAAATTTTTCAATTCTTTCGGAATGCATAATAAATCTGCATAAGCATATTCCCCCGGTAAAAAGTCCGAAGGAATTTCACCACTTTTCACAAGTTCGTCGTATATGGGAGTTCCAGGCAGCGGTTGAAAGTTGAATAGAAAAAAAAAATCAAATTTACATTTTCTTATGAATTTTGCAGTTACCTTAAGGTCCGCTTCGGTTTCGCCGGGGTATCCCACCATAAAAAAACCAATTACTTTTAGTCCGGTTTTTTTAATCTCCTGAATTTTATCCGGCACAATTTTAAGGTCTATCTCTTTCTTCATTCTCTTTAAAGTTTTGATTGAGCCGCTTTCGGGAGCAATTGTTATAGATTGCCATCCAGCCTGTTTCATTAAATAAAACAATTCTTTATCTGTCCGCTGGATTCGTATGCCATTTGGAGTCGCGAAATGTAAATCTTTTAAATTCAACTTTATTACTGCTTTGCAAAATTCTTTTGCATAATTAAGTTCTAAAGTAAAATTGTCATCAATAATATTTAAGGTTCTTATACTTTTTTCGTAATAAAGAAATTTTACCCATTTTACCATGTATTCAATAGAATGGGATCTAAGCCTTACCCCATTTTGTTTTGGAGCGGAACAAAAATTGCATCGATAAGGACACCCTCTGGTAACCCATATAGGGGCATTTCGGATATCTTCAGTATTGTATTTGTAGCCTCTTTTTATGTAATCATCTAATCTTATCGCATCATAATCAGGTATTTTGATTTTATCTAAACCTTTCTCATAGACAATCTCATTGTTTATGCAGCCGCCATTACCGGAACGATATGTAAGGCCGCTAATATTAGACAAATCAGGTTTCTCTTTTTGCACTTCCTCAACAAACTCAGGAAAAGATAAATCCGCTTCTCCTCTAAAAACAAAATCAATATTTTTATTTTTTATAATTGTATTAAGCCTAAGTGTTGCATCTACTCCTCCTATAGCAGTCAATATGTTTTTGTTTATTAACTTTACTTTTTCAAGAATACTTATCGCCTCTTTATATGTTATAGACCAACAAGAAATCCCTACTATTCTTGGATTAAAATCTTTTATCATTGTTTCTAAGCAAGGAGAATTGCTGCTAATATTATCCAAAGAAAAGTCAACAATCTTGACAGTATGTTTTTTATTAATGTTGCTTTTTAAATACCCAAGCGATAGGGGTATCACAGCATTTGTCATAAATCCCTTTGGCCAAACTAGGGCTATATTCATTTTAATCTCCATTAACAAAATGCATATGTGTTTTTCATAATGTATAACTAACTATATAACTGTCTTCTCCACCCCAATTATCATTTGTAATTTTGGCCCCGCGTGAAAGCCACATGTAGATAGCTGGTTTGTTATCCTTTCCAACAGTTCCCTGCATTCTTAAAAATCCATTCTTCCTAAAATATTCTGCAGTTCGTTCAAATAAAAGATTCGAAATCCTTAATCCACTCGCCTCATCTTTCAGCTTGGTATATTTTTCGAGTACGCCAAAAGAAATTAGATCACCAACATTATCCTCATCTTTATTAATCACTCGTTTGGAGTTCATTTGCGTAACTTGAAATATAGTTTTTAAACGACGAGGATCCATGATTACACTTTTAGATATTAAATAACATAAGTAAAGAAAAAATCGCCGTTTTCCTTCTTCCATAAATGTAAACGGATATTTTGTATAAACTGAAAATGCAACATATTTGTCTTCGTGTTTATATAAATCGCATTTAATTAATTCGGTTTTTATAAGCTTGGAATAATAAAATTTCGTCATAAATTGATAGCCTAATTGGGGAATTGGACCGCCTAACAGCTCTTCATGTAATTTTGCCATCGCATGGACTTGCTTTTGATTTCTATAATCAAGTGGAACTATGTTAGGAGAATCCAAAACATCAACTTTGCTCATAAGATCAGAGGTATCCTGCCTTTCTTTTCATTTGCTTATCAAACATTGGGCGTTTCCGACCTGCATTACTGGCTCTGGCTTATCCTTAAAAAGCTCATTTTTCTTATTTCAGAGGGCAGATACTACCATAGGCAGGATAAACTCAAACTCTTTACCTCAACGGCATAGGGGATATGAATAAATATTGCAAGCATAGAAGGAATTCATGCTATTATTTTCCCTCTTCCAGTAACTCAAACAGCCCGTATTCTTCGCTATATACCCAAACAATATTTTTTTTAAAAGCGGCCGATGGTACAGGTAAAGAGATACAAAGGAACCCGTGGTTTCTGCATTCATTTATCGCTTTCTCAATATCATCAACTGTGTAACAAATATGGACAAGTTTTGTCCCCTCCTTTAGACTTTTAATTACCGGCGAATCATCACCACTAGGCTCAATAAACTCTAACTTAATTCCATGTAATTGCACAAGAGAAACGTGGACCTTTTGAACTGAATCGACAATTATTTCACTTGCAGGGCTAACATCTTTGATGGATTTTACCACCACGCCAATATGATGAAATTTTGCTTTTTTCCCAAAGAAATTCAGAGCAATCACAATTTTATTATTAAGTTTGTTTTACAGGAGGTAACTACAATGATTAAAAGAAAATATAAGAATACCTATAAAAATCACATAAATCAAGAACCTTCTGAAGATGCAACAAAGTTAGTGGCATAGCAACTTTTACTGCCCAGAGATAAATAACAGAACGATTCAGATAGATGTGGATGAGATATGTGAGCTACCCTAAATCTAACCCTGTACTATAAATTTGCACAAGGGTGTTTTTTTTTGCAACGTTTTTTGAACACTATTGGAATAAATGGAAGACAGGTTAAAACATTTTTTTGTTCTTAGGCTAAGCCTGAAAACAAAAGGAATATATCTGTAAAAATCTGTTTAATCAGCGTCATCTGCGTTCTATTCGACTGCTTGAACTATTAATTAAATTTCAGAACTTTTGACTAAATCCTCCGATGTAATAATATTATAATATTTTGAAATTTTAAGAAAAATGGCTTCATAGATTTTTAATCTTTTCTCGATAGGGGTATCCATTAAAAACTGTGAGGGGAAACGCAAATTCTTTAACTCATCTATAAGTTCAGTTCCATGAAGAACATAATTAAAAAGGGAACCTGATTTTCTTGTCAAAAAAAATCCCATATCAAAGAGCTTGGCATGAGATGCAAAAACATAAGCCATGTGGTAAGGTATTCTGAAAAAAGGGATGACCGATACCGGGATTTCGACTAAGCGTCGCTTTCCTTTTTTCCATATTTTTCCTTTTAAAGGATGATAAAGAGATAGAGGGGCCATCCCGTTAGAAAAATTTCCATACGCTGACTTGGAATCTTTATTCCTTTCAAAATAAAAGCTGATTAAAGACCCTAAAAAGGAAGGGAAAAGAGAAGAATCATAAAGATACTCGTTTTCTTCAAGAATATCCAGAACCCCTTCATCCACACTATATGCCGGAGCCCTAAAGCCAGTTATTTTCTTTCCCACGATATCAGAAATGATTTTATCAGCTTCTAATATTTCTTCTTTTTTCCTTTTAAAAGAATGGTCGGCTAATCCATATGCGTGCGATAAGGAGTGATTGGCTAATTCATGTCCTTTATTTATAATCTGTTTTAAAACCCTTTTTTTTGCATGATGCTTAGCGTCCTCTCCTACAATAAAAAATGTTGCTTTAAAATTGTAAAAGTCGAACAAATCAAGCATTCTGGAAATAGAGCTCGAATAAACCCTGTCAGATTCCTCATGTTTGAGTCCAAATTGTCTTAAAAGAGTCCAGATTTCGTCAACATCTATCTGAATTGTTCCGTTTAGCTTTGTTGTCATTCTTTTATGTTGCCCAAAAAAATGAGCTTGCCGCTTCTAATGATTGCTTTGTTCCTGTAGAATGAACCTTGAACCTTAAGAAATTCTACTTTTTAAATCCAAGTCTTGCAATAAAATTCTATTTTATAAGGCATATTAAAGAAGATTTTTTGCTTATAGAAAAGTGTACCAACCCTTTGACTTTTAAGAACTGTCTTGTTAAACTTCATCTCATTTATTATAAATTTTGAACGATTCAGATTGTTGTTCGAAAACAGTGTAAAATGCTCAAGCTTCATCTCAACTTGACTAGAACCTAAATAAATCAATAAATTGAGTTGTCCATAGTTTCCGGCTCAAGGCCGGAATGGCAGTTTTCGGAAAGACTGAGGACTGTTAGCCTGAATGAAGAAAAGGCATAATCGTGGAAACTTATCCCTTCGTCCATTTCGAGCGGGCTACCAAGAGAAGGTAAACGTAATATAGCTGATAGGAGGGTTAATGAGATGATTACATAAAGTCTTTTACTGATTTTTGATTTAACTCTCACATTCATATCTTTTTTTGTTGGAGCGGATTATTCCGCTTAAATACTTCCCGAATTGCCGCGACAGGTTTATTTGACGTGTAGTAAAGGTTTTTTAAAATCACTAATGCCCATATGCCGGTAATTCCTTTAAATAATAAACCGATTATTATGTCATAAGTCTTTTGATCAAATAAAAACCCCGTGACGTCTTTTAATGAAGGAAAGCTCAAGAAAAGTTCAGGGTTAATAGGAGCAAAAATTCCAAGTGTTCCTGTGCGAGGCTTTAAACCAGCGAGAAAAATGATCAACATTAAGAAATAAAGGGGCTTTTTCCATTCCGGGTGTTCCTGGATATATAGAATTATAAGAGGAATAATCCAGATAAAATAATGAGTAGCGGGTAAATTAACTTCCCATAATAATGCAATACAAACTGCGAGGAAATATTGGATTAATAGAGTATAATTGAGTTTCTCTCGATAAAAAAAAGCATGAAAACAAATCAAAAAATAGATAACTGCCTGACAAATCCTGAAAATTAATAATTTCATATCAAATGAAAATTTGGCTCTAGAGATATCGGAAACTATGGACAACAACTTAAAAACCGCTTCACCTGAAACAAGATAAAAAATCCCATAAAAAAATAAGATAGGAATAATCCCATAGAAAGATAGGCGAACAAAATCTTTCATATTGCGACTCGAAATTAACAATACTACTGGCAAAAAAACAATAGGAAATAATTTAAAAAGACAGCCGGCAGCCAAAGAGAGGCAGGCATAGTGTCCTTTTCCTTTCTGGAGAGAGAAAT
This sequence comes from Nitrospinota bacterium, assembly GCA_036011265.1. Taxonomy (GTDB): domain Bacteria; phylum Nitrospinota; class Nitrospinia; order CAJXCL01; family CAJXCL01; genus CAJXCL01. The sequence goes on from DASCNB010000070.1 coordinate 17,521, forward strand.
AACAAGATAGAATAACAAAAAAAGAAGGGATAATGTCAAATTGACCAAACATGTATGCGCTGTATATTACAATAGGGTTAACTGCCCAAAAAACCATAAAATCATGCTTTCTTTTACAACCGGGCAACATCTTCCAGCATGTTAGTATAAGCAGGCAATCAAATACAAGATAAGGGAGCTTCATAAGAAAAAGAGAGAGGTATAAATGCTCTGATTCATATAAAGCTTTTTCCCCCAGAAATCCGAGAGTATGTGTAAACTCCTCAAAGTCGTGGAAAAGCAGCCTGAAAATTAGCTGCACAAATGCAAAAAATATCATTGCAAATGGAGGATAGTAAGTTATGTATTTCTCAACTGCAATTTCATAGGCGTTCCATTCTCCGTGTGAAAAGAAATGTGGTACGTTATAAATGTGAAACATGTCACCATGCACTGTAAATGGCATTACAATTAGCCTCAGTAACAAACTAATTAAAAACCATTGTTTAATGTTGAAGCGCCCAGTGATTGTTTGAATATTAAATGTATTCATAGGAAGATCGGAAAATAGCACAAGCGAATAAATATTTTATAAAAGTAGTTTATGAAAGTCTTTCAAAAAAATCAAAT
>DASCNB010000071.1:0-8170 GCA_036011265.1 Nitrospinota bacterium
TATGTTTCCTACCTGCCACCGGATTATCAGAAAATCGAATATTATTTTTATAATAATAAACTGTACAAAATATTTATTATGTATAAGTTAAAAAAATCAAAATTCAAAAATCCGCTTAAATATTTTGAAAGTATCGTAAATGGTGCCATTAAGACATATGGAAAACCACAGGCGAGTTATGAAGACGATACTTTCGGGTTCCCCATTTGGCATAATGTATGGGATGACAATATTACCCAGATGGACATCAGGATGGGCTCCAGTTTTATTCACAAAGTTTTAATGCACAAAGATCTGACCAATGCAAAGAACCTGGAATTAAACAACGAAATGCAAAAGCAAAAAAAGCGGAGAGCACTTTGATTAGAAAATAGCTCTCAGTTATCAGCGTACAGCTCTCAGCTTTAAGGTTTTCAATTTTTCTCCTGCCTCCTGACCCCTGATCCTTGTATCTAATCGCTGACCCCTGACCTCTGATCCCTGACCCTTGGTTTCACCCTTCCACAACTCCAACATTCAGTAAATTGTGATTCGTGCTTTTCTCCGCACTTCGAACATTTCCATTTTGGTCCACGTGGAGTTTTATATGAAAGAGCTTTGTCCACGATTTTCTTTGCAATTGTATATTGGGATTCATCCGCAACCCATACCTCCGGCCAGCATTCATTAAGCGGAATTTCACCGGATGCAGCAGTGAGGTGTTCATTTTTTGTAATACATGTCAATCCCTCATTTTCGAGAAGGTTTTTAATATGCCCTACCATTAGTTTATCCTGCGACGCATAGACTTTTTTCATTGCAAACCTCCTTTCAATGAATTTAGTTTACCAAAAAAATCACTTTTTGAGTGGATCAGTTTTTGGGGATAAGGTCAACGCAAAGCAACCGCTGGTTTTCAAGAAGGTTTCTGATCTTAATCTAATTAGTTCTTTAAAAATTTAATAACTTGAGTAAAAAATCGCCAAAAAAAAACAGAGTTTGCAAATTTATAGTACATCGAAGCTATTAGCCGTAGACATTGACTTTTAAACCAGAGTTTGCTAGCGTACAACTTGTTATTATATTTGGAGTTAAAGAAAACTGCCATAAAAACCGATAAAAATATATAAATAAAATTAAACGGTCTTCACAATTATGGCTAATCCGGTACGTAAAAAATCAGAATCTAATCTCTTTCCCATAGAGAAACAGTCAATCTCTCGCGGGCAGTTCATAAGTAAAGCCAAGTTGGTACCCATTTTAAGATACCTCACACGCCCGGAACTTAAAATCCTTTATGATCGTGTAAAATTCTTTAATGTGCCGGCGGAAACTCTAGTAATCAAGCAGGGCCAAGTCGAGAATTCGGTGTTTGTACTCTTAGAAGGGAATGCAGCAGTCGTCTATTCTACAAAAGGAAACAAAACTGTCTACTTGAGCAAGTTCAAATCGGGAGACATTTTTGGTGAACGTGCGTTTTTTTCAGAAGGAAGTCGCAACGCGTCCATTTACACCACAACCCGATCCAAATTGCTGAAAATAAAAACATCTGATTTGAAAGAATTTAGTGACAATCACCCGCAGATGATCGACTTGCTCTTATCAAAATTCGAACAGCGGGAGCAGGCACACATAAAAAATGTAAAAAAATACGTTAAAGAGCTTAGACAGGAAGAGAGGAGTGAGGTTGAAGGCGAAGCAAGATTTCAACTTGCAGGGATTAAGGCAAAGAAAAAAAAGGCACAATTCGGTCTTTTGAAGGACCTCTCGAATACCGGGTGTAAAATCGAAATAGATGGAAACCAGTTCATAAAACATGAATCCACGATACTTGGAAGAAAAATACCTGTCGTTATCAAACTGCAGGAAAAATTTGGCAGCTTCACAGCCCTGGGGAAAGTCGTTTGGTATGAACGGGCGCAAGGGGAGGATATTTTCGGTTACCGGTTCAATCTTGGTTTGAGCTTCATCACGCTGCTAAAAGAAGGCGGGATGACCCTTGCCAAAGCTCTTAAAGCAGTCTAACATCCTTGCTTATAAAAGAAACTTATTAACTACTCGAGCAAAAAAAAATGGGAACAGTCTATGCCGTAGCAGGAGGAAAAGGTGGAATCGGCAAGAGCGTTATATCAATCTTATTTGGCCGCGCTTGTTCATTGAGTGGCAAACAAACGGTACTTGTTGACGCTGATCTCGGCGGCGCCAACCTGCACACTCTTCTAGGGATGATTTACCCGAGCCGCAGCCTTGTTGATTTTCTTATGAAACGCAACTGCTCGCTCGAAGATACTCTGTTGACGACCAAAGATAAGAACATCCGAATGATAAGCGGCACCGGAGAGATACTGGGCGCGGCCAATTTGCAGGCCACTGTCAAGAATAAATTGATACGTCACATTAAAGGACTTGACGCCGACTGCATTATTCTTGATCTGGGATCTGGCTCGTCGTTTAACGTACTGGACTTTTTTATTGCGGCAGACCGCCACCTTCTTGTTGTCTCTACTGAGCCAACTTCCCTGCAAAACGTATACGAGTTTTTGAAGTTGTGCGTTGAAAGGATTTTGCATAAAAGCTTCTACAAGGAAGAACCAATGAAAAAATATATCAGCCGCTTCATCTTTCCGAACGAGGACGATGGTATCAGCACGATATCAGAACTTCTGGAGCTTGTAGGTAAAAAAAGTGGGAAAATGAGCGAGGAAATTGCCGCCTCTATTGCGGCATTCCAACCTCACCTGGTTGTCAACATGGCTGAAGACCAGGCCGAAGCAAAAAAATATTTTTCCGCTGTTGAAAAAACGGCGTGGAGATACCTGAAGACTAAAGTAACGTTTGTTACCGCCATTTTAAGGACCAATGATATCCAGAAAACAATAAAGCGCCGCCAGTCACTCCTGACAATGAAGATGGGAAGCAATTATTCTCAGGTAATGAAAATCAAGGCTTTTATTTAAAAAAAAATCGCCAACGCAGGAAGTTGATTTTTATCTGGCAATTTATTTTTTATTCTCTCTTTGCATCCATCACATTATAGCTGGAGTTCTTATATGAGAAAAAAGTACTCCCGTTTTTTCTACAATAGTTTGCTTCCTCTTTTCCTGACCATTCTTTTTATTTCTACAGGGTTTGCCAGCCATGGAATTGTAGCTGCTTTTAATGACGAAGCTAAAAAGCCGGAAAGCTATTTTATCGATGATGGAAATGGCATTGTAAAAGATACCAGAACCGGATTGATGTGGACGAAAATGGACAGCTACGCGGATACAGGAAAGTGCATGAATTGGAATGAATCGAAGATTTATGTGAGTGGTTTAAAGACAGGTGGTTTCAGCGATTGGCGTATGCCTGAAGAAAGAGAATTAATGTCAATTTATGATAAATCTCACTGGAGTTTGATAAGCTTTGACCACCATTACCCGCTTCACTTAGACGGAATCTTTGCGGATGGAGCAGCTTATTGGTATTGGGTGGCCGAGTCCGCCGACTCAAACAATGCCCGTACGATTAACTTTCTTGACGGTTTTGTAACTGAGCTCAATCGAGACCGCTGTAGCAACCTAGGTGTTCGTGCTGTTCGGCATTGATTTTTGGAATACTATCCTGAGGTTCATCTGTTTTCAGGATGGGATATCAGCGAACTTTCTACCGCATAATTCTCTCCAGCTTTTCTTTGCCGCAGAGAAAAATTCTTAATACCCTGTTCTATTAACCTTTATTTTCATTTTATCTCCCGTTTGCAGATTTCTACCGGTTCTTGTGTTTCTTTTTCTAATTGTAAAAGTTCTGAAACTGGACAAAAAAACCCTTATTGATTTTTTAATACCCTTACCGATTGTTTTAAAAAGACAATCAATCATACTCCAGCTGTTCTTTTCTTTAAATCTCCTAATTGAAAGCGCTTAGCGAGCATATTCCTCGCAGCTCTGCTGCAGGGTTTGCGAGTGAACTTAAAATAAAATCATACTCTACGCTGAAGATTGATCACAGTTCTACTGCGGGGAGCTTCAATTGCACTGCTGCCATTGTTGACTTTGTCATTATCAATTTCTTTGCTTAAAGAATTCTTGATGGGATATAAACTTCAACCTGCAGTCACTGCGCCTGCTCTCAACTCTACCCTATTTTAAATTCTAAGTTAATGAAGAGATGTTTTTTATAAGAAAACGAGGAGAAGAAAACCTGCCAAAATTTATCACGATAGCCTTATCAAGAGAATTGTCGGGGTTGAGTTTGGCCGAAATAGCTGAAACGTTTAAAATTTCTTCTTACAAAACTGTCAGAACCGCCTGCTTCCGATAGAAAAAGAAAATGTAAGAAAATAAAACTATTAAAAAGAAATAGAAAAGATTAAAGTTCTTACAAACCAGCGCCTTCTCTCTTTCGATAGAAGTCACAGCTTTTCACTGCAGTATTTACAGTATATGGCGTTACTTTCGTGGCCTTCAGCAGAGCACTTGGGGCACGATTGAGTAGAAACCTTTTGTTCCATGGCTTGAGAAAGTTCCACCGTTACGATCCCTGTGGGAACCGCTATGATTCCATATCCCAGGATCATAACCACTGCCGCTAATGTTTGACCAACGATGGTTTTTGGTGATATATCGCCATAACCTACAGTTGTAAGTGTTACAATAGCCCAATAAATACTTTGGGGAATACTTGTAAAGCCGTTCTCTTCGCCTTCAATAACGTACATCAGAGAGCCCATAATTATTACCAAAGTAAATACTGTAAACAGAAATACAGTTATTTTGCGACGACTGGAACGCAAAGCTTGCATTAGTAAACTTGCTTCACCGATATACTGAACAAGCTTAAGAACGCGAAAAATACGTAAAATCCGCAGGATTCGAATTACTAACATGTATTTACTGGTTGGAATTAATAAACTAAGGTATGTCGGAAGAATTGCTAACAGATCTACTATTCCAAAAAAACTGGTTGCATATCGAATTGGGCGGCCAACAGAGAGCAATCGCAATATGTATTCTATTGTGAATAGAATGGTAAAAAACCATTCGATAGAATATAAGAAGGGGCCATATATTTTATTTACGCTATTTACGCTATCGAGCATCACCACAATAACACTCAGTAAGATGCTTACTATCAAAAACAGATCAAAAGTTTTGCCCGCTGGAGTATCGGCCTCAAAAACTATTTTGTGAAGCGTTACTTGCCATCTAGCAAAAGACTTTTTTTTCTTAGCTGCATTCATGTTTTTAAATTTGGTTACCTGAATCGACTATAAATATATAGTATATCGCTATTCCGATATTTCCCATTTAGAATAATCTGGAACCCATATTTGTATAATTATACCTATAATGAATATTTCTGTTCAAGAAAAATCAAGGTCAAAGATATTTCAACCAATTTAATAAGAAAAATACTTTACTGCTGTTCCATAAAACATTTTTGCCCCTCATTAAGGCATACTATTCCCGCAGTTCAATAAAGCTCTCAGTACATATGAACGAAAAGTTTCAATCTATGTTGCTTCAAGGCGTAATCTGTCAATCCGGTTTAAAATAATAGCAAATAGTTTTTTAAGGACAGCAACTTCCGCCATTTGAAAACGATGGTGGATCTTTTACTATTTTGGCTCCGATCTTAATTAACTTTTCCTTTAGTGTTGTTAATGACCAGTGTTTTATACTCCTTGGTAGAGCAAGGTTTCTTAGAAAATTTCCAAGGTTATACGCCAACACAAAGAGTTGAAGTAGCACTTGGTTATCTCGAAAATTACTACATGAAAGGCGCGTCCAGTTAACGGCATTCTTCCCTTCTTTTATCCATTGCTCCGCTGTACCTCGTCCATTATAAAACTTAACCACCTTCTTTGCCCACCCAGTCATATTGGTTACAATAAATAGAACTCTCGGAAAGATTTCTCCAGCGTGCCACTCTACCTTTGCTGAAATACGTCTGGAACAATCCCAGGAACCGGCTTGATACTGGAAGCTATGGTAAAACACTATTGGATTAAAGGAAGGACGACCAACTGGACGGGTCATAATATGAGATATTTTCTCCATTAATACTGCATTTGCTTTTATCCTGATGGCATATTTAAACCTTTCATCTTCTAAAAAGCAAAACATTTCGGGGATTGCAAATGCGGCATCTCCTCGGAAAAAGCGTGGAATATCCAAGTGACGATACCTTTCAATCACCGGCTATAAAACTTTACGCCAATACTTTGCACTGTGCTCAGCATAGCGTATTCCACATCACCGTACTGGTTAAACAAAAACAGAGGATGGTAGCAGTTACAGGAAAAATGTCCATTGTAGGCTGAACCCTGTTGTTGCCCATGTGTCTCGCTTACAGAACTGTTCATATCCAGAATTAGTTTGTTTAATCTCTTGCGGGTATGTACTTTATCAACAAGCTTTTCCGGTAGGCTCATCAATGATTTTACATTTTCCCTTTGTGAAAGTATTTCTGTTTCAAAACGTCCCATCTCATTCGTTGAAACCGCATTCTTAACAATAGCTCGTCCATCGACAACATGCCTCATGGTAGGGTCAACACGCAATCGCTCCGCATCGTTAAGGTCTTCATACCCTCCCAGTCCCCATACACGGATTGACGACATTGCTAACATCGAATGTTGAGTATTTTTACCCTTACGAACATCACAGAGTAAATCCTTAACCGTTTCTGTTAATCCCAATGCATTGTCCAGTTCGCGGTAGGCAAGTAAACCAGCATCACTTGTTATCTCTGATCCATGAAATTCAAGTTTCAATTTCTTGTCAAAGTTCACTCGTAAAGTTCGTTTTTTCCTTTCACCCATTGGAATCCCCTCAAAAACAATTGCTAAAGCACCATCAAAGCCTTACCCCATAAGCATTTTACAACAATTAGTAGGACAATAATATAACTTTATATGGGAAATGGAGGATTAAAGCTTTTTTTACCCCACATCGAAGACACTGAAGATATCTCCTAAAGGATCATCGATGTTTTTGCTGCGGGAGAGCATGACCCGGATTTCCTTTTCCAGATGCGGCAAAAGATTAAGGCTCAAAAAAGCAGGAGGGGAGGGGATACCCGAGAATGAGCCTAATATAAGCAGACAAAAGACATTCTCCAGTTCTTTTAGTTCAAACTGTATAGCCTGAGTGGAACTCGATCTTAAACCTTCTCCAATTCCATCAATTGCTTTTTTAATATTTCCAAGAATTTTTTTCTTTTTATTTTTGTTGTTCATTTTTTTATTTCTGATTCCCGACAACTGATCCCTGACCCCTAAATTCAGGTTTTTCTTTCCAAATCAGGAAAAAGTCCATGATAAGGAGAAGGTTGAGGAGAATCATTCCTGTCATCATAATCCCCAGTATTACTGCTTGTAGCGGATTGCTTTCCATAAATGCGGGTATAGCTACAAACATGTACCAGATTAAAGCAATGGTAACGGTTAACCATAAAAACAGAGCGGGTATCAGTACGTTTAATGCCCTGGTATTTCCCAGAGTTTTTGTTACCCATACAGCGCAGGTAATCAGGGCAATAGACGCGAGCATCTGGTTGGCGCCGCCAAATGCAGGCCATATGACGGACCATGCCCCGGACCATGCCAGCGCAATCCCTATCCCGGCTGGAATAGCTGATGCGATCCAGCGCTGACTCAAAACGCTATAAACCTCAGGAGCTTTGTCTTTTACAGGCTCCAGTATTTCTGAAAAAGCGTACCGTGCGATCCTGTTGGTAGTGTCTAATGTTGTCATGGCAAAAGAGGATACCCACATGGAGGCAAGGATAATCATAAAATCGATGGGGAGATTCAGAGCTTCGTGGGATGCCATGGCAAAGGATTTGGAAAACATGCCGACAGGTCCGCCCGCGCTTTTGAGCGCGTTTCCATAACCTTCAGCAAAATTTGCTGATGAAATTTTCAGAGTTTCCGCGATATCCGGCGACATTACAGAGTAGCCGAAGACGCCTATGGATACTATGACTATGGTGGAAAGAAAACCTTCTGTAAACATTGCCCCGTATCCGATAAATAACCCCTCTTTTTCGCTTTCCAATTGTTTTGCCGTTGTGCCTGATGCAACCATGGAATGGAATCCCGACAAAGACCCGCAGGCTATGATCAAAGGAACAACCGGCCAGAAGGGAGTGTCTTTGCCAGCGATGATGGGGACACTCCATTTAGTGTATGTAGGAATTTGAATGG
>DASCNB010000072.1:0-8425 GCA_036011265.1 Nitrospinota bacterium
GGAGTGGAGTTTCCCTGCCCATGGTTGCAAAAATTTGCCATGTCCCCCCCTTTTCTATTTTTGGTACTAATGGTTTGCAAGTAGCCACTTCACCACTTTCCTGCCAATACACCTCATATGGGGTCATGTAGTTTAATGATTGATGAAGCCGTTCTTTATTGTACTTTTCAAAGTACTGCTTCAGCCCCTTGATAGTGACCTACCCTAAATCTTAGTACCACCCTTAGAGTGATGATTTTATGCCGTCAGTTGAAACGTAGCGGAAACTGAGGGCATAGGTTCAAACGTTTCTGGTGCTGGAGGCCTATATCCCAGTGAGCTGTGAGGCCTGATTATATTCTATCCGCCTTTGCTCTAAACTCTGATCCGTTATCTGAGCGGATATTCTCCGGAACTCCTCTGATTGAAAATAGTTCAGCTAAAATTGCAAGAACATCATCTGCTTTTATTTGCCTTTGTACCTCTATGACAAAGCACTCCCTGGTAAACTCATCAATTCTGCTACAAAGTCATAGCTCCATACATGATTAGGTTTTAATGGACGAAGCCTTAAACAAGACCCAACGCCATATCCGCTAAACACGGTCGCGGCCAACCTGCCAACCCTCTATTTTTAACAAACCAGTAATCCGCCAATAGCCATAACGCCCATAGGCTCCTGCAAGCTCGATGATCCTCTTAGTTAGAATGGGATCATCATCCCTCATAACATATTAAAAATACTTTTCTTGAATATTCTCTATCATCTTTCGTCGCTTAGCCGGGCTTAGAAGTTTTTTGAGGCCGACTCCTTCAAGATCTCCTTATCCAGTGTTAAATTAACAACTAATTGCTTTAACCGGTCATTCTTTACTTCTAACTCTTAAGTCGCTTGGCTTGCTCGACTTTCATTCCTCCGTACTCCTTACGTCTGCTCTGTCATCCCAAACTCTCTACAGACCTGGGCTACTACCTGACCCTTTACCACTTCTACTTCGGCTTCCCGGAGCATCCTCATTATTTGCTCTACTCGAAAACCCTTCTTTCACATAAACTTACCCCACTTCTGCTTAATCTTTTATCACAATACTAACTTTAAGGGTGGATCAGTTTTTTGGGGTAAAACCAAAAAGTAAAGCCTTGCCTAAAAGAGAGATATTTGTTAATTTGAATGATAAAAGCTATTACCTGATCCTCATATCTTTGTGACTTTGTACCTTAGTGGTTAATTATTATGAACGAAATAACCATAGCGGATAAAAAAATAGGCATTAACCATCCGCCATTTATCGTTGCGGAGATGTCGGGGAACCACAACCAGTCTTTGGAAAGAGCTTTGAAGATTGCTGAAGCGGCGCACAAAGCTGGAGTAGATGCGTTAAAGCTGCAAACCTATACCGCAGACACCATAACAATCAACGAAAAATCCGGTAACTTTGTCATTAACAATCCTAACGGTCTATGGAAAGGTAAAACATTATATGAACTTTATCAGCAAGCTTATACTCCCTGGGAATGGCATAAGCCTATTTTTGAGCGGTGCCGTGAACTGGGTCTTATTGCATTCAGTACGCCTTTTGACGAAACAGCTGTAGAATTTTTAGAAGATTTAAATGTTCCCGCATATAAAATAGCGTCATTTGAAAATAATCATCTACCATTACTCAAGAAAGTAGCGTCGACAAGAAAGCCCGTAATTATATCGACAGGCATGGCATCCATTACCGACTTAGATTTGGCTATCAGCACTATTCGCGACTCAGGTTGTAATGATATTATTTTACTTAAATGTGCAAGCACTTACCCTGCAACTCCCGAAGATATTAATTTATTGACAATTCCTCATATGAAGCAGCTTTTTGATACTGAAGTGGGTCTTTCTGATCATACTCTCTCTATAGGAGTAAGTATCGGAAGTGTTGCGATGGGCGCAACGGTGATCGAAAAGCATTTTTGTTTATCCCGGTCTGATGAAGGCGTTGATTCCGTATTTTCAATGGAACCAGATGAAATGAGAATTTTAGTAGAAGAATCTTCTAAGTTATGGCGAGCTTTAGGAAAAATTTATTATGGAGTCACAAAAAAAGAAAAGAGTTCTGTCAAATTTAAACGTTCAATTTTTGTGGTGGAAGATATCAGGAAAGGCGAAGAATTTACAGATAAAAATATTAGGGTTATTCGCCCAGGTGATGGATTGTCTCCAAGACACTATGAAATCCTTTTAAGAAAAAAAGCAACCTGTGATGTTAAAAGAGGAACTCCCATGAGGTGGGAGTTAGTTAATACTTGACCAGTAATTTTCCCCATCCAAGATCAGTAAAATTAAAAAAATAGATCAACGCTGCAAAACTTTACTTTTAACAAACTTTTTTAAGCTCCTTTTATCCTTGGCAGGTGAAGAAAGAAGGTGGCTTTTAGTTATTTTCGATTGTTATTTTACCGTACTTTGTAAATCTGTAAACTTCTAAATAAATATTTAATGTATAAACATTTTTACAATTTGATTAAAAATATGCCGTTAGCTGAAGAGGCGTATTTTATATTTCAACAATATAACAGTTGGAGCAACTTCAACAAGAGAAATGTGTCAGATGCTCCCACATCTATAATGATCGAAATTACAAACCAGTGTAACCTGGATTGCATCATGTGCGCCACGCAAAAAGGAACAAGAAAAAAAGGTAATATGGATTTGTCTCTTTACAAAGAGATTATTCTGCAGGCTTCCGCGATAGGTGTAAAGGTTGCTACTCTACATACAATCGGAGAAGCATTGCTCCACCCGGATGTTGTAGAAATGATTGGATTCGCAACTGAGAAAGGGCTTATTACTAATATAACTACTAATGGTCAATTGCTTACCGAGGAAAAATCTAGAAAGTTATTAGAAGCAGGATTACGTACCCTCAGGGTTTCAGTCGAAGGCGCCACAGAAGAGACCTATTCCAAAATCAGAAGGGGAGGAAGCCTTGAAAAATTAATCAACAATCTAAGAACATTTAAAAGAATTAAGGAAGAAAAGAGATATAATGTAAACATTACAATAAACTCTATATTGATGAAAGAAAATGAGCAGGAAATAGCTGCTTTTTATAAGTTATTTGTTCCAATGGTCGATACACCGAATAATATTTTTTTTAACAATCTAGGTGACCTTGGGGGTAAAATTGATATGGAAAAACATGCATTAGAAAAACCAAATTATAGAATAAAAAACCCGTGCAGTACTCTCTGGTCAACTCTTCATGTTCAATGGGATGGTAATGTTTCCGCATGTTGTGTGGACTTTGACGGAAAACTTATTATTGGTGATTTGCAGAATAAATCATTAAAGGAAATATGGGAAGGAAACCAACTTCAACAGTTCAGAAAATATCACCTGGAAAGAACACCTGAAAAAATGCCGCTGTGTGAAAATTGTTCAACTATTAGGGTGAGAATGCTTGACGAGTATAGGATGTATAAGTTTAACCAAAAATGGAGAAAAAATTATCTTAACCATAAATGATTGTATCAGAATTCTATAGCCTATTTTACTCTAAATAAACGAGCAACAAATGCTCTATTTTTTGGAAGCTGGTTAGAGCTTTTTATTTCCTTGGTTCCTAAATTTTCGAATATTTTTTTATAGTTTCGAGCCTTATGTCTATGGGAATCATTAACTTCATCTTCTACTGTAATGATATATTTTTTGGAAATTCTGATCATTTCATTAAATATAAATTCTGAGCTCGGGTGAATGTGTTCAAGCACCGCCATTGTAAAAACCAATTCAAATGATTTCTCAGGAATTTTTTTTATAGTCACTTCTATTGAGTCATTATAAATGGTAGCTTGTCGATAAAACTCTGGATATGTTTCTTCCATCAATTTAACAGCGTGCTCATTTATTTCCACACCCGAAAGATTATAAAAACCTTTTGTAAATAAATAATTTAAGTTTCTACCAACGTTACAACCCAGCTCTATAATAGGCAATGAATGTTCCAACTTGGGCAAAAAACTATATAAGAATTCACTTTTATAGTTTGGGTTAATGTAATCTTCTGCTTTGTTTAAAATAGGACTATCTTGTTTCCAAAATCTATGAAGCACTATCTTTTCATCCATTTTTCGTTCTGTACCAACTACAACGTCTCTTAACAATACCAATAAGTTGGGGGATAAGTTGTTCTTAGCAAATTCTGAAAGGAGAAATTTTCTAAGAATCGTTTCGGTAATTGTTATTGATTTAGCAATTTTTGCTACTTTTAAAATAATTCCAGTTATCATTTTTTTCTTTTTTTATACTATTAAATGTAAAAAATACGTGCGCTTATTTCTTTAGTTGTTCAAACCACCCAGTTTGTTGGCTCAATTCTCCTGATCTGAACCGGAAATTGTTTTGTGGAAAATCTGTCCTCAATATCACACCTTTAATCTTTATGGTAAACCAACGGAATTGGCTTAAAAACTATTATGATTCAATTCAACGACTTGAACCAACGAACAAAAATAGAAATTCTGTGCTTCTTGTTCCCCACTTGATCGGAGAAATAGTGTTTTTAAATGCGAATGTTATTTTGAGAACCACTATAGCCTATATAGCCATTAAATAGAATGCGTTTCTGTATATAAAGGAAAAAGTTTATTCTAACAATAATCGCACAATTGAAACAGATAAATAAATATCTTCGTTACAACGAAAACTTATTTGACTAAAACCTTATATTCTATAAAGAATTTGAATATTGGAAGATAATTCACTGCATCTAAAAGAATCTTGCAAATGCAAAAATTCTTTTGTTCGCACTTTCAACAAAAGCTTTTGCTTCTTCACTCAGTGGTTTAAGCAGAAAAAGCATAGCTATAAATCCAAAACCATATATTGCTATTTTTATTAAAATTGATATAAAACCACTTCCATTATCGAAGGCTATAGGCATTGAAGCAATTATACAGGCTAACAGTATTTTCATCTCAAAAATTAGTGGGAATTCCACTTTAATGTAATAACGCACAAAAAGCATATTAACAATCCCTACCAGTGATTGTGAAAAACCTGTCGCTACAACGACACCCCAAACACCATATTTTGGAATTAAAATAATGTTCAGCACTATGTTAAGTATTCCTCCAGCAAATTGAATTTTCAGCGCCAAAGCCTTTCTCCTCAGGATGTAAAAGACAGGCATACAAAAAGCTGCTCCACCTAAAATTGTAATGCAGGTGAAAATTGCAAATATCTTAAAATAGACTGCTACTTCAGAAAACTGGCTCCCATATAAAAATTCAATTATGATTTTTGCGTTAAATATGGCAAAGATATAAATAGGTATTGAGAGTAATGTATAGACTTGCGTAACCATGGACCATGAAAGGGCGAGACCTGAGTTACCCTCTTTTGAATATTTCTCTGAAAAAACAGATTGTGATAACGCTCCAATCCCTTGTAAAGGTAAAACCATCATGGAAACAAGAGAGAAACATATAAAATAAAAACCAATTTCTTCACTTGGCACGTTAAAATAATTCATAATAATTATATCAGCCTGTGCTCCTAGGCCAAAGGCAATAAAAGTACTTAATGCCGCTGCCGCTCCAATTTCGTATGATTCATTAAGTTTCACAGGAGAGGTATGTCCGAATATGTAATCCTTTCCTAAAAATATTAAAATAAAAGTGGTCAATAGATTTGAGATTATAAAGGCGCTGAGAATACCTCCAATTTTATATCCCATTGCAAAAAAAAGAGTCAAAAGCAAAAGATTAATAAATTGGTTGATTCCTTCAATTATTGAAACTAACTTTATCCTCAGTAATGCCCTAAAAATCATAGTTAAATAGGAAAAAGTCACTAAGGTACTAAAATACAAGATAATAAAAATAATGTACTTAGGCAAAATGACATCTTTGAAGAAGCCCTGAAGCAGCGGCATAGCAAAATACAGGAGAATAGCCGTTACAAGTATGATTACTATGCGATACAAAAATAATTTTCTAATTAAAAATCGCATTTTTTTAATTGAATCCTCCAATGTATTTAAAACAGGAAGTTTCACATTCAAAATAGTTTCAAAACCTAAGGAGGTAAATAGCCTTAGAGTCGAAGGGATGGTGAGGATAGAAGCATATATACCCAACTCTGTTTTTCCAAGCTTCCTGGCAATAAGAATAGAAATAATAGCGCCAAAAATACCCATCATTGTTTTTCCAATAAAGTTCCAGATTAATCCAAATGTGAATTTTTTTGATAGTGACATGAGTTAAGTGCGGATAAAGTGGAGTTCCATGGGTAAACCCGTGGCATCTTTTCCACTTCGAGCTTTGCTCGACACCCTTCGGGCGATTTTACATCCACCCACAGGTAAACAAGTGGAACTCTGCCCTTCGGGCTAATTAGAAAGATTATCCTGTTATATACTTCATCTTTATTTTAGTGCAGGCTTCGAGGATATTGACTGTTCCCTGTATATTTACATAAAGACGGTCAAGTCTTCTTTTTTCAGCCCTTTTAACCACTAATACTGCCTCAAGGTAGATTGCATGATCACATCCTCTTATTACTGTAGAACTCGTGTATAGTATAAAATACTACCTGAACAAGAATCATTGAACTTTAAATACTTTTTTGTTAAACTTTATCATACAGAATGATTTTTTTCTATTCCTATTGTTGAGTTTATAAATAATCCTTTAAAAGATACCTTTTACTCTTGACCTGCCCCCAGTTAATGTACCACATAGTGTGTTAGTCTCTAGTTCATCAATACAGGCAGTGGAGGCATAGCCGGAACTGCCTGTGCCGGCTTAATAACTTCTGGCGCCGGTGGCCGATATCCCAGAGAACTGTGAGGACGGAACGTATTATATTCCATTCTCCAGTTTTCAATCAATACTTTTGCTTCATTCAAGGTTTCGAACATCTCGCAATTGAGCAATTCGTAACGAAGTTTCCCATTAAAACTTTCTATATACCCGTTTTCCCAAGGGCTTCCTGGTTCGATAAAAAGCGTTTTCACGCCAACTTTGCTTAGCCAATTTCTCACCACTTTTGCGGTGAACTCTGATCCATTATCTGACCTAATATACTCCGGAGTTCCTCTGGTTGTAAAAAGCTCGGTTAAAGCCGAAAGAACATCATCGGATCGCAACTTCCTTCCAACTTCAATGGTAAAACACTCTCTCGTAAATTCATCAATGATGGGAAGTAACCGTATAGGCCTTCCATCGTGACTTCTATCCAAAACGAAATCATAACTCCAAACATGGTTAGGACGTTCAGCGCGAAGTCTCACGCATGAACCATCATTTAGCCATAAGCGCTTTCGTTTCGGCTGCCTGGAAGGAACCTTTAACCCTTCCTGTCTCCATATTATTTCAATACGTTTATGGTTAACATGCCAACCTTCCCGCCTTAAAATAGCGGTGATCGGCCTATATCCATAACGCCCATAGGCTTTCGCTAAATCAAGGATCCGTTGAACTAAACGGATTTTAAAATCTGAAACTTCCTTGTGATGTCTTTGGGTCGATCTCGGCTGTCCTAATACCTTGCACGCCCGACGTTGCGATAAAAATGGAAACTTCCTTTGAATATGTGTCACCATCTTCCTTCGCTTCCCCGGGCTTAGTAGTTTTTTGAGGCCGCCTCCTTTAATATCTCTTTGTCCAACATTAAATCTGACACCAACTTCCTTAAACGAATGTTTTCTCCTTCTAACTCCTTAAACTTCTTGGCTTGATCTACCTTTAACCCTCCATACTCCTTGCGCCAACGATAAAAAGTCTGCTCTGTCACTCCTAATTTCTTACAAACTTGAACATTCGTCTGACCCTTGGAAAGCTCAACTTCAGCCTCCCGGAGTTTGCCAACAATACGTGCTACTCTCTTTTCTCCCTTAAACATAATAAATGCCCTCCTAAAAATGTTTTGGCCCTATACTAACATTAACTTTGGACCGATTTAAGGGGGCTAGGTCAATCAAATAGACAAACATGATGATGGGATAAAACTTGAATTAATTGAGCTGCATCATTAGGAGTAATTATGGTTTCAAGCTCTGAAGGGTCACATAACCTTTTGATGATTCTAAACAGCGTGGTTTTCCCTGCCCCCTGTGACCCATGAGGATGAAATATTGGATGTGGTATGTCGGGAACATAGCAGGAAATAATGTAGACCAATACTAAGACTTCGTGTTTTTTATCAATATTTAAAAACTGAAATACTATATGGGGGTTACCTCCATGGGTTGGTTCTACCTGTTCCTGCTGGTGAGAATATCGTTTGAAAATAATTGGTGACGGTATAATCTCCCAACCATCATGACCTACCCTAAATCTTAGTACCACCCGTAGAGTGATGATTTTCTATGCCGTCAGTTGTAGCTTAGCGGAAACTGAGGGCATAGATTGAAACGTTTCTGGTGCTGGCGGTCGATATCCCAGTGAACTGTGAGGTCTG
>DASCNB010000073.1:0-5975 GCA_036011265.1 Nitrospinota bacterium
GCGTTGCTTGAACCTATATTTGGAAACAAAAATCCGCTGGCACGTTTTGTCTTCAACGGAATGACTCCATAGGGAAGATAAAAGAATGGGGTGTTTTTGATCCAGAACGAAGGGTTTTTTAGAATGGCGTATTCTTCGAGAGTCAAATCGGCATAGTCGCATTTAAAAATCCATGCCGGGTTATCCCCGAAACAAGTTGTCAGGCTCCCGTTATAAATTTTATAATGATCTTCACCTTCTTTTTTAATTCTCTCTCCCGTAAAAAAATATTCAGAATCAAAATGACCTTCTGCATTAAAAATTTCGCCTTTTTTTGAGTTCATGTTAAAAAAAGCTTTATCCCCTGTAATATTACTCGTTTTATCTTCTATTAAGACATGGCCGGAAGCCGCTCCTTTTCCGGTTTTTGAATTTACCTTGATTTTATCGGCTTCAACATGCATGTCTTTGTGGTAAACATTCACATTTCCTTTTCCAATAACCATATCCTTTTCGTCTGTCATCTCTAATTGATCAGCAGTAACTTCTATCGGTTCTTGAGCGAATCCCGGATGAGAAAACAAAAGCCCTAAGGAGGAGAATGTAAATAAACAAATTGTAATTTTAAATATTTTGACTGGTAATTTCAAAAAAAGCATCTTGGAAATTAAACCTAACATTTTGTTAAAACTTTAATCCTATTTAAGATAGAGCGGCAAAGCCGCAAACAAAAATCTTTCTAAAAAAAAATAAGGTTTTGCATAATTATAATTGTAATGAAAGTGTTTAGCGAACGCATTCCCCGTTAGTTGTGGCGGGGTTAGAGCGAACTTAAAAAAAATTATACCCTTCACTGAAGATTCCTTGTCACTTGCCGCAGGGAGTTTCAATAATTTTCTACTATTAATAAGTTATCGGACAAAACAGTAGTTTTCTAAACATCAGATTTTAAATACATTAAGGAATCGATAATAAAAAATATTTAACAGTAAATCAAATTTTTTAAGCAATTCTTCGAAGAATACTCAATAGTATCCTTAAAAGCGGAAGAGAATTTCATTGTCATTGCTATAATTCCATTGCATAATGCGTAAAATATATACGATTTTCCAGGACTTCGCTCGGAAAGAGTGAGCTGCAGCAACTCAGAATAAGTAAATTTGAAACCCGATATTTGAATTTTCACGTCTACAACTTTGATGCGTTGTGCATTTCATGGCTGAGCCATCATTATTAGGAATAAAGATAAAAAATGCGGGTTAAAGTAGGAATAGGTCAAGACAGCCACCGTTTAGCGGGAGACGACACTGACAGGCCTCTAATTATAGGTGGGGTTGAAATTCCCTCTGAATTGTCATTGCAGGGCAATAGTGACGCTGATCTTGTCCTCCATGCACTTTGTAATGCAATATCTGGTATCAGCGGCGAAATAATAATTGGGCCTTATGCTGATAAAATGTGTCGTGAACAGGGGATAACTGATAGTGCTTTATATGTTAAAGAAGCCCTGAAAACCTTAAAAAACTACAAAATTTCGCATGTGTCAATAGTGATAGAATGTCTTGTGCCTAAAATAGTTCCTCACATTGATCAAATGCGAGCTCGAATAGCTGAAATTCTTAATATAAAGACTGATGATGTAGGAATTACGGCTACAAGCGGCGAAGGCCTTACCTCATTCGGGCAGGGAAAAGGTATCCAGGTTTTCGTATCGGTTACTGCTATGGGGTAAAGATTTCAGGCCAAGATAATTTAGTAAAGATAGCAGAAAAAAACAACCGAGAATTAAGAACCTGCTTTTTCCTCTGATCCCCGGCCCCTAGCCTCTGAAATCTTCTTTATCAACTTTCTTAACAAAACTGCTTTTTGTTGTTCAGCGTTAATCTCGAGTGATTTTTTAAAATGAAAAGCTGCCTGAGAGGTGTTATCCATATGTTGTAAATAAACGAGTCCAAGATTGTTATGAACATTAAAATTATTTGGGTCAGACTTTAAAACTTTCCGGTACATCTCCACAGCTCTGCTAAAATTTTTCTTCATAACAAAAATATTTGCTATGGCGATTTTCGCCGTCAGATAATTGCTGTCCAGTTCAACTGTGCGAGAATAATATTTGAACGCTTTATCTAAATTTCCTGTTTTAATAAAAATATTTCCAATTGCAAAGTAAATTTTAGGAAAGGAGGGTTTAAACTTCCGGCAAATAAAATACGTGTCTAAAGCTTTCTTATGCTGTCCCTTTTTGTCATAAACATTCGCGAGATTAAAACAGGCTTCAAAGAAACCTTCCCCAAATAATTTTTCCTGTAGTTTAAAAGCCGCTGAATATTCTTCAATCGCATCATTGAGCATTCCCTTTAATTCATAAACCTTCCCGAGGTTGTAGTGTCCTATAGGGTAGTCGGGTTTGTATTTTAATGCTAATTTAAGATTTTTTATTGCCGGATCAAACTGCCCGAGCCTGCCATAGATTTTTCCGAGGTTATTATAAGACTTATACCCGGTCGGAGAAATAGCAATTGCTTTTTTTAAGGATTCAATCGCTTTTGTATAGCTTTTTTGATCACCATAGGCAAGGCCTTCTTTATCATAAGCTTCTGCAAGATTATTTAATGGTCTTGAGAGCTGTGGGGATTTCTCAGCCGCGTCAGACCACAGACTTTTTTCGTCCTTCCAGACAAAGTTACGTTTAACTGTTAAAATGGAAAATACTATAATTGGAAGGAAAACAAAAAGAATGAAATAGGTGAGTTGCTTAAAAGGTCTTTTTTTGTGTCTGATAATGAACTGGTTTAGATATAATGGAATTGTTAAGGTAAATCCTGCTAATGGAAGGTACAGGCGGTGTTCTGTTACCGTATCAAGCAATGGAAAAATGCTGGAGGTAGGGAGCAGAGTAATAAAAAACCAAAATATTCCAAATGCAATGAGACGGTTCTTTTTATAAAAATATATTCCGGTGAAAAGACATAAAACAATGATGCCTAAAGATAAAGCCACTCCAAAATCTGTTATTCCATTGGCAAGAGGAAAAGCAGGATCAATGTTCTGGTTAACAGGGAAGAAAATCATTTTAATATAATAAAAAACGATTACTTTGAATTCCGTTAGTAAGTAAATCGAACTGCTAATAATGTCTCTTGTAAAAGCAGCTACAAAATACAGTTTACGTTGGATTGGTTCAAGTAATTTAGAGAAAATACCGCTATCTGTAGAACCAATTTTTTCAAGATTTAGATATTTACTTAGAAATATTAAAATTAATGGACCCGTTATGACAATAGCTTGGAGAATAATTCCTACAAATTTGTTCTCAAAAAAATGTTTTAAAAAAATTGTTTTTAACGGAGTGAAAAACAAATAGAAAATTATAAACATAACAGGAGCGGTTAATATAATCGCTTTTGAGCCGAAACCCGCTGTCAAGAAAGCAATTGACAAAATATAAAATAACATCTTATATGGCAGGATTTGCCTGACACCTTTAATAAAAAACAAAAAAGAAGCCATGTAAAAACAAACAGCAAGAGATGTAGTCCGTCCAGTGATATAAGTAACCGCCTGTATATTCATAGGATGGACAGCAAACAGTAATGCGGATATTAATGGAATATTTAGTTTGCTTTTATTTATGCATTCTGATTTTAAAATTTTGTTAAATAGAAGAACTTCTTTTGTAAATAAAAAAATTAGCAAACAGGTTATTATGTGAACAGTCAGGTTTACAACATGAAAACCGAATACGTTAAATCCATTAAGGAAATGATTTAAGCGTAAGGTAGCAAGGACAATCGTTCGATTTGAAAGATTGGAAAGAGTACCGCTAACCGAAAAAGGTTGCTGAGTATATTCTTTGAATTCTTCGTTATGAAGAATATATCTGAAGTCATCAAAGTGGAAACTATTCTCAAAGGTATTAAAATAAGAAAGGAATGCAATAGAAAGGATAATCAAGACAGAGCAAATATTTCGACCATTTGTCATTAGACAACTAAAGCAAACTCCAAGGAGCCAAGAGGGTACTGCTCGAAAAATTGTAGTATAAGCTTTTGCAATAAAGAGGTCAAATCATTTTTTTGACATCATAAACCGGAAAATCTATTATTTTTGCGAGTGCTTAACATGAACATTAAAATAAAAATTGTTTCGTTTTTTATTGCTACTTTTTTTATAACCGGTTTTGCTCAGGGAAAAGATGGAAGCGAGCAAACTCATACTATCAAATTTGCCACTCTTGCGCCTGAAGGGTCTACCTGGATGAATGTTATGAGAGAGCTGGATAAGGAAATTCGAGAAAAGAGCAATAATCGCATGAAACTCAAAATTTATGCCGGCGGTGTCTCAGGGGATGAAAAAGATGTTATCAGAAAAATAAGGATAGGACAGCTTCATGCCGGTGGCTTTTCCGGTGTGGGAATGGGCCAAATACTGCCGGAAGTTAGGGTTCTGGACCTCCCTTTCCTGTTTAATAACCGGAAAGAAATTGACCATATTTATAATACTTATTTTGAATATTTCTCAAACCTCTTTCATCAAAAAGGATATACCCTGCTTGGTTGGGTAGAAGTGGGCCCGGTTCACATATTTTCCAATAAACCCATTACTACGATAAAGGACATGGCTGGGATAAAAATGTGGATGTGGGAAGGAGACCTATTGGCTAACGAAATGATTAAGGCATTAGGTCTCTCACCGTACCCTTTGTCTGTTACAGATGTGTTGATTTCTCTGCAAACAGGACTTATTGATACTGTTTATGGTTCTCCATTGGCCGCTATTTCTCTGCAATGGTTTACAAAAATAAAATATATCAGCATGTACCCTCTCGGCAATGCTTCGGGAGCGGTTTTGCTTTCCAACAAATTCTTTAATAAACTGCCTGCTGACTTCAAATCACTCCTGATGAATTTATCCAAAAAGCATTTTTCCCGTTTAATAGCCTTAACGCGAAAAGATAATGATAAGTCTATTAAAGTCATGGAAGAAGCAGGTATCACCCTGGTAAAAGAACCGGAAGGAATAGACCTAAAAGCATTTTCAAAAGCAGGGAAAATAGTAAGAGAGAATCTTGTAGAGAAGCTCTACTCAAGAGATCTTTTAGAAAAAATTATTTCATCTTTGAATTCTTTTAGAATCAAGAAATAGCAGCTAACGATTTAGAATTTGTAATTTGCAATCTAAAATTTGAAATTATAAATTAAACCCATGCGTCGGCCATTCAATCTCATCCAATTGACTCTCCAGTTTGACTCCTGTTTAGCCAGAATTGAAGAATTTCTTCTGATTTTGATCCTTTCCTTCATGGTTTTTTTTTCTTTCCTCCAGGTTATTTTTAGAAACATATTTTCCGAAGGAATCCCAGGGGCAGACATTTTTCTGCGACATCTGGTTCTATGGATAGCCTTTATTGGAGCTGCTTTAACAACTCGGTATGAAAAGCACATAAGTATAGACATTTTATCCCGTTTTTTTAACAATAAATTAAATGCTTTTCGAAAAATTTTAATTAACGTGATTTCCGGCTCAATTTGTTGCTATTTGACGCGGGCATCATGGGTATTCATGATAGATGAAAAAATGTCTGGTAGTGAATTATTCTCAGGTATTCCCACATGGTATTTTCTTATCGTGCTACCGTTTGCATTTACTATCATTACTTTTCGCTTTTATCTCAAAACGGTTTCAGGAGTACTGGAACTGTTGCAGGGGCCAGGGATCCGGGACCATGGATCAGAAAAGATTTAATGGTTTGTTTCTGACCATCCCGCCATGAACCCCGAACGCTTTATTAGTGTCGTCGAAGTTTTCGGTAAAAGAGAAATTAAAATGACTCTCTGGATTTTCATCCTTATCCTTCTAGCGCTTCTTGGAACTCCTCTTTTCATTATCATTTCCGCTATTGCTCTTTTGGCTTTTCACAGCATAGAGATTGACAGTTCCGCCATTATGATTGAAATGTACAGGATGGCCTCTGCCCCGACACTTCTGGCTATTCC
>DASCNB010000074.1:0-3308 GCA_036011265.1 Nitrospinota bacterium
AAATCATTAATACAACTACAGCTGAACCACCAATTAATGCTAACAATGCCGGATAAATCATGGCAGATTGTATGTTTTCTTTTAGCTTTTGAGTTTTCTCCAAAAAATCAGATAATCTCTCGGTAACTTCACCTAAAACTCCTCCGGTTTCTCCAACCCTAACCATGTTTATAAAGAGCCTTGAAAATGTTTTTGGGTATTTAGTAAGAGCGTCGGCAAAAGTACTGCCGCCATGCACCTTTTCTCTGAGAGTCTTTAGAATATCTCTGAATTTTTCTTTTTCCGTGAGATCGGTTAGAATAAACAAGCTTTGATCCAGTGTGATCCCGGATATTAACAATGTTGATAGTTGCCGGGTGAATATCATTATATCGTTATTGCTGGCCTCTTTAAATGGATTGGAAAACGATAGACTGTTGGAATCCGGCAAAAACCCTTTTTCCTGCTTAATCTGAATCGGCAAAACATTCTGTTTTTGCAAAGCCGCAACAACCTGTTGTTTTTCTAAAGCATCAATTTTACCTTTAATGAGTTTTCCATGCCGATCTGTTGCTTGATAAGCGAAAACAGGCATAGTCTATATTTCCTCCTCCAACGTAACCCGGTAAATTTCCGAAAGAGACGTAACACCATCTTTTACTTTCTGCCAGCCGTCTCCTCGCAATGTAGTCATTCCCAGTAATCGCGCTTTTTCCTTAATATGCACAGAGCTTGTTTTGTTAAGAATCATATCATGAATTTCCTCACGGATTAGAAGCAGCTCATAAATCCCTACTCTCCCTCGATATCCTGTTCGGTTGCATTTTTCGCAACCTTCTCCTTCATACAGATTATTAACGTCTAAAATATCTCTTATTTCTGAGCCCATTTCCTCCAAACTCTTTTCGTTAACTTTAGCTAACTTTTTACAATGAGAACAGATTTTACGAACCAGCCTCTGAGCCAAAACCCCTACAAGTGCAGAAGCCATTAAGTAATGTTCAATTCCCATGTCTGAAAGTCGAGTAATTGCCCCTGCGGAATCATTTGTATGGACAGTGCTGAAAACCATGTGGCCGGTCAACGCTGCCTGAATAGCGATATCAGCTGTTTCGGCATCCCTTATTTCCCCTACCATTATAATGTCCGGGTCCTGCCTGACAATGGAGCGAAGACCACTGGAAAACGTTAATCCAATTTGAGGTTTGACATGAATCTGGTTTACACCATGAAGTTGGTACTCAATGGGGTCTTCAATGGTTATTATTTTTTTTTCGGAGGAATTTAATTTGTTTAGAGAGGCATATAATGTGGTTGTTTTTCCACTCCCTGTAGGACCGGTAACCAGCAGCATACCGTAAGGCTTGCTTATAATGCTTTCAAACTGCTTTAAAGGATCTCCGGGAAATCCAAGTTTCTCCAGATCCAAAACCACATTTCCACGGTCCAGTATTCTTAGTACTACACTTTCACCATAAACGGTAGGGATTGTGGATACCCGCATATCTATTTCTTTTCCCAAGAGTCTGTGCTTAATGCGGCCATCCTGGGGCAATCGGCGTTCAGCAATATTAAGCTTTGCCATGATCTTTATCCTGGATGTAATCGCGTTCTGAAGTCGCTTGGTAGGAGCTTCCATATCATGCAACACACCATCAATACGATATCTAATTCTCAAATCGTTTTCAAAAGGCTCAAAATGAATATCACTGGCCTCAATTTCGACAGCCCTGCTGATAATTATATTTACCAGTTTAATAACCGGCGCTTCAGAGGCCATATCTTTTAAATGCTCCACATCGTCTGAATCCGTAGAGCTTAAAAGTTCTAATTCCTCTTCTCCCATTCGACCCACAATTTGTTCCATGACAGACGCGCCGCTTCCATACCAATGTTCAAGGGTTTCAATAATATCTTTCTCAGGGGAAAGGCAAACTTCCACATTGAAGCCAAGAGTCAATTTAAGGTTATCAATAGTATAAAAATCCAATGGGTCTACCATGGCAATCGTAAGCTTGTCCTTATCCAGTTTTACAGGCAAACATTTGTGCTCAATTAAATAGTTTAATGGAATATTTAAATCTTCAATCGGAACTGGAGATTCGGGATAGTCCTTTTTTTTAAGACAATCGATATTCAACTGCTTACTTATGGCTTTTGTCAGATCTTCTTCATGGATATACCCCATATCAACCAAATATTTTCCGATATGATTCCCGCCTGAAATTTTCTTGGTTTGCAATTCTCGCAATGTTTTTTCGGAAATCATTTTTTCTTTCAGCAAGATTTGTTCTAATGACTCAATTTTGTTATTCATAAACGGTTTAATTACCTGAAATATGTTGTCGTTGATTTCTTATTATTGCCCCGGATACATGTTGTTTAGGTGTTTTCGCCCCGGACACGGGAGGTAATGGTTCTTTAGGAGGAGCCCATTTTTTAATAGCAGCGCCTATAAGCTTTTCACCTTTTAATTTGCTCGGTGTATTTAATATTTCGTTTCTTCTTGCCTTGATTTTATTCAGATAAAATTCATACGATTTACCTTTAGGGTCAATCAGAGCTACTCTATCATCATTAATTTCATTAATTGTGTACTGCCCAATCCTGTCGTATAATTTATATCCTTTCTTTTTTATTTCCTTTTTTTCTGCAGCTCCATGCGTAAAATATTTTCCTTCAAGGATTGCCCTCTTTGTAGATCTGCTTCCACCAAGTATTCCTCTTACTGTTATCTCGGGAGGAGGAGTCAGTTTGGGTGGAGGAGGAGGTAGTTTAGGTGGCGGCGGAGCCGGGGGAATCCACTCTTTGCGGCTCGATCTGAACAAGTTTTTTTTAGGAACAACCTCATAATCGGATAAAGAAACATTCTTCCTTTTCAAAAAAAAACTGGTTTTTTCTGCCAGATTGATATCAGCTAACTTCACCTCTCTCTTATTAGTTGAACCGACCCAGATGGATAACAACTTTCCCAGTAAAAATAATATTCCAATGCATATAATCAGGTTAGGTATTGCAAACTTTTTTCTGAAAAGATTAATTATTTGCTCCATTTCCCCTTTCCTTTGTGCCTGAGTGACTTTATGGCTAATCACTTACGCTGTAGCTTCACGGTTCAACAGTGCCATTAATTATACCGCTTTTATGTTTTCCTCACAAACATACTTGTGAAGTTGGAGTTGAAAGCGGGCATTGACATTTTCCTCTAAAATCCAGTTGGCCAGATCTTTACTTTTTAATTGGTCATGATTTGGAGAAAATAAAATAATACATAATTTCTCCAAATCTTTTTCTTTCATTACTTTTACTGCCCAATCAAAATCTCCTCT
>DASCNB010000075.1:0-5829 GCA_036011265.1 Nitrospinota bacterium
GCAACATAATTACAAATCTTTTAGTTCTTTCTTTTCATTATGGTAAAAGAGATTTAATAAAACAGAGCCCAATAAAACAATAATTAATCCTTTAAATAAGATATTTAAAGTCATATAGTATATTTCGTAATTAAAAAGATATCCCACTACATCTTTTAGCGCTGGCAAACTATAGAATAGCTCAGGATTTATAGGACTAAATATTCCAAAACACATATTGCGATTTTTCAAAGTAGCAAGAAAAGTTACCAGCAGTAACAGATAAAAGGGCTTTTCCCATTGTAGTGCACCCCTAAAATCAAGCGGCGATTCTAGTAGTAGATAAATAATAATGTTTTTCAGCCTGATCCGGTGTTTTATAAAGCAAAGAAGAATATGATTTGAAAAGGTTAAAGGGTTTTATGCAATATTTGGAAATATTCTACTGAAGTAGCGTTGTGGATAAAGTATTTCTATATTAGAAAAAAATAAAAGACGACAAGCAAGTCCTCTGCCCTGCCACAAGAATTATAGTCCTCATTGTTATTCTCCAAAAATATGCCGAATCATTTTTATATCCACCTCGGGGTAAGGATGCTCACGCTCAGGATGCCACATTATTCCATAAATGGGCAGTTCTTTATGCATCAAGGCTTCTATTGATCCATCTTCAGCCCATGCAATAGGTTTAAGTGATGAATTTAAGGCTAATTTTTCAATGCCGAATTGATGATAACTATTAACATTCATTGATTCCGGCCAACCTTTGAATATTGACACATCAAGTGCCACTTTATGACGAGAAGTCAAATGACCATCAATAGAATTAACCTTACATCCATAATGAACTGTTAAAAGCTGTACTCCTCTACAAACACCTAAAACAGGCAACTTAAGCGAACTGCAGAAATTAATGAGAAAGTGCTCAAATCGATCTCGCTCAGATGCTTTATTTTTTCCTTCTTCCATATCAATAAGATCGTTGCCGCCTGTTAAAATTACTCCATCCAAACTCAATTCTTTCAAATAGTTTTCCATATCTTCGATCTTATTCAAAAGCGGCAACGGCAGGACATCCAAGCCAAGCAATAATTGAGCCCAGTTTTGATCTAGGCAATCTCTTCTCTCGTTTCGCTCAGTTAATATTTCAACTCTTTGAGTTAAACCGATTCTTTTCATTGAACCACTTTAATTAAATGGGATGAGCAATCAAGCTCTATAATCTTTGCGTCTACAAGTTGATTGTACAAACTTTCTCCGGCTCCGATTACCGCCGGTACGCCAAATTCAGCGGCTCTAATGCTCATGTGAGAGTTTGCACCTCCATACATGGTTACGAGACCTCCTATTTCATGTCCGAATAACCAGTCGAATCCAGGATCAGCGTTAGGTATTAAGATAATCTTGCCATGCAAATCATTTTTAATTATATTTGTAACAGGCGAACCGTCTTTTGATAAAATTATTATTTTACTTACAACCTTTTTTTTAGTTATATAATTAGGTTGGCTGCAGGGACGGTCAAAAGCAGTTAAATTTTCCTCATGCATTATCAAAGCCGGCATCTCTATAGCCTGTGCTACTAAATGATTCTCTTTTTCTTCCTTTGCTTTAGCAGCCAACCAATTACCAATATTGCCTAAAGGTCTGCCTTTTCTTATGTCCAGAAGGTTGTTATGTGATAAATGAGAAAGATGATCTCGGCTAATACCATGCAGTTTACCGAACCGAATAAAAGAATCTAATGCAGTGCTAAGATTTCGACTGAAGACAAACTTTGCGTATTCTCGACCTTCTATCGCGCGCCGGAGAAAATTCTCAAACTCATCAACGTCATCAGCAAATCTAAACTCTTTCAGCTTACTGGCAATTAAAAGTTTAGTTTTATTATCCCAAACCGGTTTATTTTGATTAGAGTGCGACAGGGCTTGATATTTGTGAACAATCGGCTTTAAGTAATATTCGGGATCCTCAAAATAGGCAGTAGATGTTATTTCGTAAGTCCCCGGACGCAAATGACCATAAATGGATACAAATTTTCCCCATTTCAGTGTTCCGTTGGCTACTTCATCTCCATCACGTTGAAGCATACCGGCAACAGTACGCAAGGAATAAAGGAAAGAGGATTTATGTTCGGGTAAGGTAATCTTCATCTCTTCCAGAGAATTTAAAAGAGAAACAGCAATAAAACCGGTACGCGCAAGATGAGCAAAAGCGAGAGTTCCATACTGCTTGCAATCTTCAAGAAGAAAATAAGCTTTATCCAGCGGATCGAGATTTTTCTCTTGTAATAGTTCAAATCTTTTTTTAAGTATTTCAATACTATTCAAATCTCCTGTGCATCGTTTCATTGCACTTTTGGTTATTTCTCTTAGCGCTTCTCGTAATATATCAATATCTTTCTTTTTAAATCCACCTTGAATCAGTCGCTGTGCCTGTTTCTCAAAATCGAATGATAAGCAGCTGAATACAATATCAAACTCAATTTTGTCATGTAAATAAGGTCTTTCTTCAAGTAAGTCTAAATAATGTTCGACTAATTGTTCGGCAAGCGGCTCTGGAATTGAGGCAGGAATAAATGAGTTAAAACTTGCTCTAACATCTATAAAGGGATGCCCACCAAAAGTTATTAATAGCGGATGAGGACGAACGTCACGATATCCGTATTCAGCCCTTTGTTTTGCCCAAATCTCATCAGTAAAAAGATACTGGTATAGTGTCAGCGCTAAAAGACGTGGTTTCGTACCAATTATTTCAGCCGGGTTCCAGTCCGGCATAACGCCAAAAAATGTTCGTCTGCCAACAACAAACGGTCCAGGCTCCTGTCTCTGACAAAACATTTTTTTAGCTGTTTGAAGTGTCCGCTCTATATTGGAATCTAAAACATAATTTCCCTCGTTAATAAATAGAGGACGTATTTGCATAATGTGAACCATTCCATCAGCGGTCATTGCAAATTCAATATCTAAAGAATCATACCCTATTAACTCTTCCAATTCCTTAATGCCTTTGATTACATGAGAAAGGCGAGAATCAATTTCCTTGGGAAACTGATCTAAGTTGCGATGGCTCACTACTGTTATCAGGTTTTTCCCGGTTCCAGCTGTCACAGTTTGAGTGTCAGAGGTAGTGTCATCGTAATTTATAGTATAATATGGAGCACTATGATTAAGCGTTCTGGTAAAAACCACACCACTTATCTCTATATTAGATAGCATTGACTGAATTAAGACCTGGTGCGACGGATCATCATCATCATAGGAACGAATTACCTCCTCGATTGCTTTAACTATTCGAGTAGAATCAGTGCCAGGGATATTGAGTAAACTGGTGTAAACGCCTGCTTGAGAAGCCATCCAATTATCCTCAGACAAAGCGCTACTACGTATCACAAGAAGATTGCTTCCAAACCTATTTTTAAGCATGTGAAGAACTTTATTCCGTGATGTACCCCATTCTCCGACGGTGAAGCTAACCTGGTTATCAATTACGCTATGCTTAACAAGAGGCTGCAAACGTTTTAGCGTTTCCGCTTTTGTTCCAAGAACAAATCTGGCAAGATCTTGAGGAGCATTCAACTCAGCCCAATCACCTTCTATTTCCAGAGCCCGGATATTCAGCCCAGATTTTTGTAATATATTAATGAGGCGAGGGATGTTTCCCTCCACCAAGTCTTCGTATCCATTTTCCTGTAGGTAGATAATTTTTTTTATGGCTTTGGGTGCCAATTTCATTAACCCGACAAACTCCCCGCTAGCCTCTTCCACCTTAATATCAGTACCAATAGAACGTACTTCGTTACTCACAATACATACCTTCTCAGCAGCCTCCAAATCTTGACGTGATCTTGATTCATAGCGGTGTCGCCATGCTTGATCAACAACAATAACAACATCGTCGTCTTCTTTATGAAGAAGCCTCACAATTTTTTTTCTAAACACCACATCAGAATAACAAACATAAGTAGTTTGATCTGGAACTAGTGGAACTACCAGTAATGAACCCAAGCTTCCCGATGTCTTCCAGTTTGGATTAAGTGAAAAGAATAAGTTAGAGTAGTTCTTAACCACTTCATCAAAACAATAGCCTCCAACAAAATGGAACTCTGCTTTTTTTAAGACACCATTAAATGCCTCCATTATCCAATCAAGCACACGATGATTACTATCTGTCCTAATTAGTGAAGATGGATATTTACCTCGAAAGGGTCGACCAGCGCCTAAAATAATTACACTATGTTTGCTCATAAATTAACAGGTTTCATAAAATATTTGCAGGGAATAAAGATTTAAGAGTAAATAATTAGAAAGCAGACGTGTTTTTTTTGGAATAACCTTTTAGGTGAAGCAAATGAAAAAAAATAAGTCCCCAAAACCCTGCCCAAGCCGTTGCAATTATTCGATCAAGAGTGGTCGCAAAGACTCCATAATCAAAGCTATAATCCATATAATAAGCAGACATTCCTACGATTGTTTCTCTAATCCCAATATTCCCTGGAATTATGCTTACAAGTCCTGTTACTGAGACAACCACCGAAAAAATTACACATTCAGCGATACTAACCGGATTGTTCAATATATTGAATGCAATGTAGTAGCGAATGCCTAATATGGGTATGGCTATCATTTCCAATAAAATTATTTTAAACATAACTGGCTTATTTTGCTTATATTCATTAGACGCTTCAATAATTTTATAAATTTTATTTAAAATGTGTGATTTCCATTTTTTTATATGTATGGGAGGGTAAAAAAAGAAGCAAAGAAGTGCCGCGAGCATAAGACAGAAAACTAAAACGACATAGAAGTCAATCTCAAAGAAACTAAAAATAAACAAACTAATCATGAATCCAAAAAATATGGCGACAAAAAAATCGAGAATTTTTTGTACGGACATGGCAGCAATAAACCTTGAATAAGAAACTTCATGATGCTTTTTTAGGAAATATGCATTTGTAACTGTTCCGCTCTTAAAAAAAAGGAGGTTTAAAAAAGCTGTCACCTGTGGTAGCCCAAACCATTCTCTTGGCGTAAGTTTAATTTTAAGGACGCTAAAAAGAGTTTTGTACTTTCTTCCGGTAATTAACTGAGTAAGAAAGACAGCAACTGAAGCAGCGCCTATTTGCGTTAAGGTCAAATTCTTGAGCTGACTCAATTCAGCGCTTTTTTCATAAAAATATTGAACCCCAAAAATTATAATTAGAACATACCCTGCATACCTAATTTTTAACATATCAAATATGTTTATTTTTACTTTCGCAATAAAAAATATAATATGATAATTTCAATCGCATCGAAACTTGTTTTTTTTAGCTTATGGTCCCTATGAAAAACAAGCAATTTTTAATTAATGCTATTTAAACCTTATAAAATGCTCTACAATTTAATATCACTTCAACTTGTTAATCCTCTGTTTTAGGAGCCTTTCACGAGCCAACTCAGTTTTTTATCGATAGCCCAAAACAAGAAAAATAAAATAATTTCTTCTGTCCGAGCTAAATTAGAACATCCTTTTCAAATTATAAAATTCCAGTGGAAGTATACTAAAACCCGGTACAGGGAAATCATTAAGAACCTTTCTCATCTTTATTTGTTATTCGGATTGAGTAATCTTTTTAAAATAAGAAAGATACTTTTAGCAGCATAGGAAAACGTTAAGATAAACCTTAAGCTTACAATAATTCATAAAAAAAGGACTTAGTATAGCTATTTTATTAGCTTCGAAAACAAAAAAATATTTGAAATTTAGATCATTATAAAAATTTTAAGCCTAAATTTTTATTTAAATAACAAATCTCTCGTCTTTCAGAGGTTCCTTAGATAAGAATTCTCTTCCGATTAATCTTTTTTT
>DASCNB010000076.1:0-2084 GCA_036011265.1 Nitrospinota bacterium
AAAAGAACTTATCAGCCAAGTGTTATTAAGCGGAAAAGAACTCACGGATTTATGGCGCGAATGAGTTCCACAGGGGGTAGAGCGGTACTGCGAAGGAGGAGAGCAAGAGGCAGAAAAAGATTAGCTGTTTGAAATTGAATAATAATCGTTTTTCCAGACATGAAAGGCTTAAAACCTCATCAGAGTTTAAGCGGATAAAAAAAAAGATACATCTGCGCTTCAATAAAGGTCCCCTCAAAATATACATCCTCAAGCAGAGCCTGGAATATTCCCGGATTGGTATCACTGTTTATAAAAAAGCTGGCAAAGCATTTTATAGAAATAAAATAAAAAGATGGGTGCGCGAGCTTTTCAGGAATAGCAAAAATGATTTTGAGGATATGAGAGATATTCTGTTTGTTGTTGGTCAAGGTACGGAATTAGTTGACTTTAAGTTTTTGCGGGAATCTTTTTTTACTGCTTTGCGGAAATACCGGGAATAAATGCTAAAAAAAATATCAGTTTTCCTTATCAAAATTTATCAATATATTATATCGCCGGTTTTGCCTCCGTCATGTCGCTTTTACCCTACTTGCTCCGAGTATACGCTAGAAGCAATTAACGAATTTGGCTTTGCTAAAGGACTGCTGTACGCCATTAAAAGAATTTTCAAATGTCACCCTTTTCATGTGGGTGGCTATGATCCAATAATTTTAAAAGAAGAGAGGAAGTAAGCGGTTTATCATGGAGTTTAGATTACTTTTAGCTATTGTGCTGTCCTTCGCTGTTTTTGTGGCATGGGGGACTTATATCGGTAAGCAAGAAGCTGAAAACATCGCAAAAATTCAGCAAAAAGAAGGCGGGGAGAAGAGTTTTGAAAAACAAAGAGTTGCCCCGCAAATGCCGTTAAAAGAAGAAATGGAACAGCCGCAAAAAAAAGAAGTCCCGGCAGTTTCTGATGTGGAAGTTGTCAGATCAGCGGAAACGAAAGATATTTTCATAGAAACAGACCTATATAAAATTGTCATTACCAGTGAGGGAGCGTCTTTTAAAAACTTACAGTTGAAAAAGTATTTAAACAAAAAAAAAGAGCCCCTTGAAATCGTTGAACAAATTGAGGATTCCGTCAGACCTCCATACTTGAGTACCTTTGATA
Organism: Nitrospinota bacterium; assembly: GCA_036011265.1. Lineage (GTDB taxonomy): Bacteria > Nitrospinota > Nitrospinia > CAJXCL01 > CAJXCL01 > CAJXCL01. The sequence continues at coordinate 1,136 of DASCNB010000076.1, forward strand.
CCCGTGTAATGGACGTGGTAAATTTAAGTGTTTATCAGACGAACGCTGAGTCCATTACATTATCAGAATTTTCTCCTGAAAAAACTGTTTCTTTCACGTTAGAAACCCCATCCGGCATGAAAGTTCAAAAAGATTTTACTTTCTATTATGACCGATACCGGATTGATTTTGACGCAAGTATAACTGACCGAAGTGGAAACCTAGCTGATAAAAAATATTACTTCAACTGGGGACCGGGGTTTGGGAATGAAAAAGAGCAAATGGAATACGTTTTTTTGGGCCCCATGTCTTATCTAAACAACCAGGTAATGAAACACGACCCGGATGATTTCGATAAGGAATTTATTTTTTCCGGTAACTTAAGCTGGGTATGCCTTCAGAATAAGTATTTTGTGTCAGCGCTACTCCCTAAAAACGGAATTAACGGCGGCAGAATCGGCAAAAATCCAAATGGTAAACTTTCGGTAGGATTCCAGTTAATTAATAATTCTAACAGCTCAATGACCGGCAATGTCACTTTATTTGCCGGACCCAAAGAAGAAAATACTTTGAAATCTTTTAATGTGCATCTTGAGGAGGCTGTAGATTTTGGATGGTTTGGGAATAAATTCAGCTGGCTGGTGAAACCACTCCTCAGAGCTCTCCGGTTTATTTACAGCTATACTCATAATTACGGGGTTGCAATTATTTTGATTACGGTTGTTATTAAAATAATTTTCTTCCCTTTGAGCCAGAAAAGCTTTCGATCCATGAATGAGATGAAGAAGGTTCAGCCGTATATAAAGATCATTCAGGAAAGATATAAAGATGACAAAGCGATGTTAAACCAGGAGATGATGAAGATTTATAAAGAACACAAGGTTAATCCTTTAGGCGGCTGCATGCCGATGCTTTTGCAGATACCTGTTTTTATCTCGCTGTATAGTGTTTTGCTGGTCTCTATTGAACT
>DASCNB010000077.1:0-5854 GCA_036011265.1 Nitrospinota bacterium
ACTGCTACAGCTCGATCACAATCTGAAAAATGATATTTCTTATAAAGATAGTCTGACAAAGGAAATAAAGTCACTGACTTCCAAGATTAAGGACCAGCAATCTGAATTGCAGTATATGGATAAAATGTCTGATTCATGCCAGAGCTTGGAATCATGTCTCCTCATAGAGGTAAACCGTTCGAAAAGGTCTTTAGAAACGCAAAGTAAGATTTTAGGGAGACACAAATCAAGTAATGGTTATATTCGGCATGATTTTGATTTTAATAAAAATAAATATGAAAAGTATTTTTCTGACGTTAGTCTGGAAACGGAAAGGCTCTGTGAAGAGCTTGGTTCAATTCATAAAAAAAATAAAAAAATATTAAAATAGGGGGATAACCTCGCAAACGAGATATTAAAGGATAAAAAATGGTTTGAAGATGTAAAAAGTGAGTTGACAGATAATTTTTTGCCTCAAAGAGCTGTGAAGCTTCGAAAAAAAATATCAAGAAATGGGACGCTGTTATTAAAAAAAAGGAATAGTATTGATGAATTTGAAAAAGCCCTAATCAGTGCCAATGAGAAAAAAAATACTAAACTGTTTTCATTGAAAGAAAGAGGAGATCAACACCATTCATTAATTTCTAAATGGCAGATATTTCTTGAATTGACCAAAGAAAAGGTTCTTGATAACGAAAACCTATTAACGGGTGTTTATGAAAAATTAATCGATTTGAGAATCGATTTAGCAACAATTTATGAATTGTTTGAAATTTCTTGTGTGTACAATGATAAAGTTTTAAAAGCGATCCTTGATGTCCATGAGAATATTGAGGGCATGCTTAATAATATTTTACTTGAAATACAGAGCGCGAGGAAATCTTTAGAAAGTGAGGAAAAAAATTTAAATATTTATTTAAAAGAACAACAAGGTATTGAAGAAAAATATAAAGAATTATGCTACAAGTTTCATGGAGCATGCATAGGCAGGGGAGACATAGATATTCTTATCTATCAAAATGACGTTTTAGAAAAAAAATTAAATAAGCTCTGTTTGGGAGATACGTTAAGTAATAACACGCGGGTGTTTGCCTTTGAAATTCCAAATCAAGCTGAACACTTTAAAGATGCTTTGAATGGCAGATCAGACAATATTAAGCCCAGAAAAAAAATGTTTGATTTCATGCCCCAATTGGAAACCATTGGGTCTTTCCCTCTTTTTCAAACAGGAACGGTAGTTTTTTTAATATTAAGTTTTTTTTCTTATCTTCTGGTATATAACACAAATAAAATTTACGATAATGAAAAAAGTTTGCAGGCATTTAATCTTAAAACGGATGGTGCGGATAATGATAAATTAAGCGATGATTTGGATACTTTATCAAATGTACCGGACTTCAAAGAAAAAATTAATCTATTTGATAAAAATAGCTCTGAAAAACGCCTGAATTTAGAAAAAGTAAATGCATTTCCTGGTAATTTTCTAAATATCCTTCCCCCTCCATTAGTTCCAGAATTAAATCAGGAAGCCATCGTAAATGATGGCAAAGAAACGGAAAGAATAAGTGGGCTCTGGGCTAATTATTCAGATATCTTTGATGACCTTCGTTTTGATAGCCCAATGAATGCGTTTCGACTTTTTGAAATAATGATGAACAGACAAGCGGTAGACCTTACTCTTATGGATAGTATTCAGCTCCTTTACTCAATAAGGAGAGTGTTGAATTCGGAAGAAGGACTTTTCTTTGACAGGCTGTTTCATGACTTTGTTAAATTCGGTTACGAGAAGAAGGTGGCTGCTAGAAATGTTCTTCATAATAATAGGCTTTTAGAAAAAATTTATAATAAAAACGTTCATTACATATTTAAAGGAAAGCTAAGGCCTATTGCAATGCTTGAGGAAATGTCTATAAAAGATTTTGAAAAAATACTGGTTCCATATATCATTACGAACTATAAAGCATTTGCCAGGGTTAAAAATATTTCTGTTCCTGAAAATATTAATATTTATGCTAAAAACTTAGCGCAGGATATCTATATTTGTGCAAAAAAGTTTCGTGTGCCGGTTACTTCCTTACTTACAATTGCTCATCAGGAATCTTTTTTTATAAATCTGCTTGGAGATAGCGGTAAATCAGCAAGCCCATTTCAAATCTATCAACCTACAAAACAGATTATTTTAAAAAATATGAGGCGGGATGGATTTAAGGTACCTGACAAGGTTTCCAATCTCGAAAATCATGTGACCTTTGCCGCTTTTATTGCTGCTTATCATTTTTCAAATCTTATTAAGAATTATGCCCATCCAATAATAGACCCCATTTCGCATCAACCGACAGCGCTGATAGTAAATTTAAGGAAAAGCACTAAATTCTATAATGGTGGGAAGTATTATGATAAAAATATACAAATGAAGCAGAAAAAACTGCATAGCTATTTAAAATATAAAACTGGTAAGGTGCCTGTGGCTTCATAGACTAATAACATCTTTTTTGGAGGTTATTAACCATGGATAAGAAAAAAACGGTTGAAGAAAATAAAACTGATGTTGATACAAATCAGTCCACAGATATTTCGGAATTCAAGGATGTTCTTAAAGCTGCCACACAGGAAAGAAAGAATTTGCAAATTCTTCTTGAATTTCTCGATAAAAAGGGAGATGAGTTTTCTGAAAAAAAGGTCCTGATGGGAAAAGTAGAAAAAGCTTTACCTCAAATGGATAACCATTTAGCAGAATTCGAGAAAAAATTTGACGAAATCCGAAAAGTTGAAACTAAGATGAAGGAGATTCAAACAGTATCTAAAGAAGTAAGTTCTATGTATAACACAACCAGGCGTGACGTCGATAGCTTAAACATGCTGTCCGAACATGTAAATCGGAAAATTAAAGATTTGACACAACAGAGAACGTTGGTCGAGAAGGCCAATGAAGAAGCCGGACGTCTCAATGTGTTAATCTGGGACATGGAATCAAAAATGAAGAAACTGAGTGAAGAAAACAAGCTGGTTAAAAAATCAGAAAAAAATGTTGGAAAATTGGAAAGTATGTTAGACAACATTTCCGGTCAGGTGCAGGAAGTTGTTTCGTATAAACAATTAATGAAAGGTACTGCGCAGGAGATTGGGGAACTTAAAAGCCTGGCAAGCGAAATTGAACTGAAAAGCCATGATATGAGACGGGATAGAGATGATATTGAAGCGATTAGTGGAGAATTGGAAAAATTGCAGGAGCTTTTTGGTCACCTAAAGATGGAAACCAATGAATTACTGAAAAAGCAGGTTGTTGTCGCAGAGACAAAAAAAATGTTGGATACTTTTTCAATGGAAATAGCTGAAGTAAAAATAGAATCAAAAAATGTAGCTATTAAAAACGAAATGATAAAAAAAATCAGTAACAGGCTTAGAGACCTTGATACTCAAGCCATAGATGTTGAATCAAAAATTCAACAGATTAAAGATGAAAAATCTGTTGTGGATAAAATTGAAGATAGAATAAACAGGCTTAATTCTTTTATGGTTAATAATCTTGGAAACAAGATGAAAATTTTAAAAGAGGAAATGAAAGTTATTGACAGTGTAAAGCAAGTCATGGATAGGTTTAATACGCTGGCTGAAGAGGGAGAAAAAAGAATCGCTCATTTCGATCAATCTCTAAAAATAATTGAAGCAATAGAGACCAGACTGAAAAAAATTAATGAGATAAATGATGGAACAAATATAAAATTAGAGGAAATTTTGATAAAGGAACAAACTATTCATCAAATTGAAAAGAAAATCTCTGACTTGAGCAATATGGTTATTAGTATTGACGTTAAAATGGAAAACCAGTTGCAGCGGAAATCGTTGGTAGAGAGTTTGGAAAAGAAATTGGACGGTTTAAATTATCATTTAGGTGAAACAGATATTAAGATGAAAAGTATTTCAAAGAAAATCAGTTTTCTCGAACAGGCAGATAAAAAAATAGAAGATTTAAAGAATTTGGTAAAGGAAATTGATGAAAAAATTCTTGATGCCGCAAAAGAGAAGATGTCTGTTGATGACCAGGAAAGAAGAATGAATCATCTTTCATCTAAACTCAATATTATTGAAGACGGTGTGAATATTAAATTAAGAGAAATTCAGGAAGGACAGACAGAGTTAGGTAAAATCGGGATGTATAAAGAAGATTTTGAAAAATCTGTTTCATTGTTTGATGTGAAAATGGAGGAGATTAATGAAAAGTCTAATCAGGTAAAGCTAACCGGTCAAAAAATCAATGAACTGGATGATGTGGTCAAGGGCCTTGATCTTAAAATAGACACTCTGAAAGAATATGAAGAAAATATGAATTTGGCTGAGAAAAAGATGTCCTCCCTGTCTTATATGATGGATACTATATCAAATAAAATGGCTTACATAAATGAAAAAGAAGAGATGCTTAAAAATGCGTATAAAGAACTCAGTACCCTAAATGTTTTAATTCAAGAAATGAAAACTGAAAAGGATAAGATTCTTAAAGAAAATGTAAAAATGGAAAAAGCTAACACTAATATGGGTGAATTAAATAAAATTATTGAAGATGCTGATTCAAGGATTCATCAACTTACTGGTAAGATCAACTTAATTTCAAAACTGGAAAAACGTATAAATGATCTTAATTTAATAGCTGAAGATGTTAATGTTAAAATTAAAAACATGAAGAATGAAGAGTACATAATAAACAGAGCTGGAAATCAAATTGCGGAATTAAAGTTTTTGTTGGGAAAGTTGGAAAAAGAATAAAGGTAAAAGTTAAAACAGAAGCCGAACTTGTTTTACACATAATTACACGAACGCTGGAAGTACTTGGCGAGTGAACCCTCCCGGCTTTTGCCGCGGAAAGCTTCAAAAACATAGAGTATCTTCGGTATGGGTAAAATTGGAGTTATAGGAGGAAGCGGTCTCTATGAAATGGAGGCCCTTAAAAATAAAGAATCTGTTAAGATTGATACCCCGTTTGGTTCTCCTTCTGATAAATACATCACCGGAAGCCTAAATTCAAAAGAAGTGGTTTTTTTACCGAGACATGGCTGCGGACATAGTATCTTACCTTCCGAATTAAATTTTAAAGCCAATATTTACGGGATGAAAGTCCTTGGTGTGGATCGAATCCTTTCTGTAAGCGCTGTGGGTAGTTTAAAAAAGGAAATCGTTCCCGGAGATATTGTCATCCCATTTCAATTCTACGATCATACGAGGTTCAGACCAAGTACATTTTTTGGTAATGGTATTGTCGGTCATTTGCCTTTTGGTGATCCTATTTGTCTCGATACCGCCCACGTTGTCTTCAAGGCAGCCCAAAAAGCAGGAGCTAAAGTGCACAAAGGAGGGACCTACATTTGTATTGAAGGACCTCAATTTTCAACACGAGCAGAATCCAATATTTATAGGACCTGGGGAATGGATATTATTGGAATGACTAATGTCAATGAGGCTAAGTTGGCGCGAGAAGCAGAAATTTGTTATACGACTATTGCGCTTTCAACAGACTATGATTGCTGGTACGAAGAAGAGGAGAGTGTAACCGCTGAATCGGTAATAGAGGTAATTAAAAAGAATGTTCAAATGGCTCGGGAAATTATAGCTGAAAGCGTTGCTATGATGCCTGAAAAAAGAAAATGTCCATGTGTAAATATATTGGAAAATGCTGTTATGACAGACCCGAATATTATTCCGGATGAGATTAAAAAAAATTTAAAACCTGTTATTGGAAAGTACATTAAATGACCACAAAATCAGAAACGTTATTTTGTGAAGCACAAAAATTTATTCCCGGCGGGGTAAACAGCCCTGTCAGAGCATTTAAAGCAGTTGATATGTCTCCGCTTTTTATTAAAAAGGCTTCAGGTTCAAAGAT
>DASCNB010000078.1:0-4906 GCA_036011265.1 Nitrospinota bacterium
CTATTTTCAAATAGAGGAGTCCCGGAGAATATTCGCTCAGATAATGGATCAGAGTTTACTGCAAAGGCGGTTAGGGAGTGGTTGTCTCGTGTCGGTGTAAAAACTCGCTACATAACACCTGGAAGCCCTTGGGAAAATGGATACATTGAAAGCTTTAATGGAAAACTTAGAGATGAACTCTTAAATGGTGAGATTTTTGATACACTTCTTGAGGCAAAGGTATTGATTGAACAGTGGAGGAAAGAATATAATACGATCAGACCTCACAGTTCATTGGGGTATCGACCGCCAGCACCAGAAACGTTTCAATCTATGCCATCAGTTTCCGCTACGCTACAACTGACGGCATAGAAAATCATCACTCTACGGGTGGTACTAATATTTAGGGTAGGTCAAAATACCGAGCACTTTTAACTTCCAATAACCTTTTCTCAACGGCTCTACATATGCTATTATCATACATTAACCCTTGTATGAGTAGAAACCCATGACAGCATGTGGTAACCTAATTTCAGATTGGTACCATAATTACACGACAACAGAAAGGGTTAATGAATCTACATAATTTATTATCTATTTAACAATTTTTAGACATGAGCATAATAAATTTTCTTGATTCAATTAAGTTAACATTGGAGCATCAACACGACCATGCAAGAAAGGATGGTTTAGGATCTCCTCGCCTTTTTATTACTCTTTCACGACAACCGGGTGCCGGGGCCATCAGGATTGGCGAAAAGACTGCAGAGTTTTTGAATAACGATAAAAAAATTAAGTGGAGAACTCCCTGGAAGCTTTTCGACAAAGAATTGGTGAAAATGGTAATTGAGGAGCATCATCTTCCTGAAAATTGTGAAAAGTATATGCCGGAGGGAAAAGTGTCACCAGTTCAAGATATTTTGGATGATCTATTTGGAGTACATCCACCCGCTATATCCCTCGTTCATAAAACCAATGAGACTCTTCTGCACCTTGCTCACCTTGGAAACGTCATTATTGTAGGAAGGGGAGGCCCTGTGATAACCCGGAAACTCCGGGGTGGTTTTCATGTTCGGCTTGTTGGATCTTTTGATAAGCGGTTTAGGCGAGTAATGGAGTTTTCCAAACTAAGCGAAAAAGAGGCAAAAAAATTAATAACAGAAAAAGATAAAGGAAGAAAAAAGTATTTTAAAGAGTATTTTAATAAGGATATCGACGATCCACTTCTCTATGATCTTTTACTAAATACAGACCACCTCTCTTATGACCAGGCGGCTAAAATGATCACGCATTGCGCACTTTGTTCCTGCGACGCAATTTAATTGTGTGATTATTCCGGTTAAAAATAACTAAAACTCCATTAGTTAAATAAATAATGTCAACCGCAGTTCACTGGGATATCGACCGCCAGCACCAGAAACGTTTGAACCTATGCCCTCAGTTTCCGCTACGCTACAACTGACGGCATAGAAAATCATCACTCTACGGGTGGTACTAAGATTTAGGGTAGGTCACAAAAACCTAGCAGCTTGACGTTTAATAATAAGAGAATGACCCGGGGAGAGACAGGATATTTATCATATACCACCATAAAAAAGGCTCCTTCTTTAATCATTCGATCTTTTTCTATTTTGCTATATGTTTTAATTTTGAATGCTCCTATCTCTTTGCTCAATTATTATAAAGAGTACAACAAGATATCAGTGGATATTAATAAACTTAAAAATTTCCATATGCTGCAACTTTCTTTTCTTCCAATAACAGTGTTAGGTACATTAACTGGGGGAAGGTCAGTAAGACATCATCCCTGGAATTACCCCCCGTACACCTCCTCGAGGTTCTTCTGTGTCACCATCTCTCCTTGGAATGAGATGGACATGTGCATGCATTATAGTCTGTCCCGCGCTAACACCACAATTCATACCAATATTAAATCCATTGACACTAGAATCATCTTCCAATATTTTTCTTCTTAATATTCGAAGCAATTCATTCAGATCATTTTCTTCTTCTGAAGACATTTTAAAGTAGTCTTGGATGTGTCTTTTTGGAATTATTAGCATGTGATCTTTAGTAACGGGGTATTCATCCTGAATAGCATAAAGTGTTTTATAGTCCTCTATCACCCTTGTAGGGTCTATGTCACAAAAAAGGCACTTCATATCCTTCTATATCCTGCAAGTTCAGCTAACTTTATATTTTCCTGCAAAACATTCCCCTTTAGACAATGATACTTATATATGCTTAATTTTAATTTTATCATTATTTTGTGCAAGATATTCCGCCAATAGTCTTCTGTGACATTTCCCTGCTGTAGGTTCAGAACATAATAAAGTAGAATCTTCAAAGATATTCCAATCGATTTTTTCAATAATATTTCTTTTTATGAGAATTTCTTTATACGTAATTTCGTACTCTTCCCATGAAATAGACTTATTTTTATACCCTTTCAATAATTCTTTAGATGGTGCAAAGTCCGGTCTATACAAATATTCAATACCATGCTTTTTTAAGAAATATGGCAAATGCTTACTATTAGTAAATCCTGATAGTTGAGATTTATTGTTAAGTCTTATATCAATTAAACGGATAATGTTATGCGATTTTAGGATTTTAAAAAATTCTTCTGCACTTTTTTTTGAAAAACCAATCGTATATAAAGTCATATTTGTTCCTTTTCTTTTACCATAGGGCTGTATGCTACTAACTTATTAAGCATAGAATAAAGTTTACTTTTATCTATTTCATTAACATCAAACAAAGCATGTTGCACCATATGGAAATCTTTAATTTTATTAAGATCCAATGATACCTTGTGGTGCTCTTTATAATAATCAAGCAATTTGCTTTCTAATGATTTATGACTAAAAACATCTTCACCTATTATATGATCAACGGTATAACCAGTTTGGTGTAGAAAATGAGAGATTAAAGAAAACCTATGACATTCTAGTGGATTTTTTTCTGAGCACATCAATGCAATTTTATGACCTTTTTTAATACCATTATCAATTCTAGTAATGCCTTCCTTGAATCGTTTTGTCTCTATTACTTTTGAAAAATCAACTTTACCATCCTCAAATAACAATTCTTTATCTTCATAAATAGCACCCAAATGTTGACCCATTGGGACATAGTCTATATTATTATTTTTAAGAAAAGTAGCTAATGGATCCTTATTAAATTGACTGACAAAACGACTATAAGGCACACTACGCACATCTGCAATTGTATCTACCGAGTTGGTCGCCAAAACATTATTAAAATACTCTAATGAATCAGATGAGTGCCCTATCGTAAATATCTTATTCATATAACTTATTTTTTATCTTTATGAATGTTCTATTAAAGATGCTAAAAGTTTGTAACAGTAGCCATGATATGGCATACCAAGACTTACACACAAATTTACATTTTTAATAGACAGAGGAAAAAAACCATCCTTCCCTGATAAATATTTTGATTCAACAACAGGGTCAGTCACAGTGAAAAGATATGTAGTATCGTTGTATGTAAATTCTGCACGAACCTTTCGCTTTGCACTATAAAATCCTTCACCTTCAATCTGAACAATAATTTTTAAAGACTGAGGGGCAATAAGATATAAAGATTCGCTATATTCAGAACACATTCTTTCAGGAATTTTATCATTTTCCCCTTGTTTACTTGAACAACCACTTCCCCATAAATTATCAGGATAATCCAGTAAACTTTCTAAACTTTCTTTAAATTGGTCTTTTTTTTCCCAGTAATATTTTTCATCTATTAGATAATTTTCTTTTTGGTGTTGTGTAGGTTTATGTTTTATTACTCGAACGCTTATAATATCAAGAAGTTTTGGCATTTCGCCATTTTCATATTGTCGAGCGCTTTCTGATATTTCTTCTTTTTCTCTATTACTAACAGGTCGTATCCACTTATTTGAATCGATCATTTTTCCCGCAATACATCTGCCAGACATTTTTTTAGAATTAGCAAGGCATACAATTTCTACATATTCACCTTCTTCTACAGCTTCATCCTCTTCTACATCTTCATCTTCTTCTACATCTTCATCTTCATCCTCTTCCACATCTTCATCTTCCACATCTTCATCTTCCACATCTTCATCTTCTTCTACATCTTCATCCTCTTCTACATATTCATCTTCATCCTCTTCTACATCTACATCTTCATCAAATTCTTCATCACCTTTAAAATCAGAGTACAATTCTCCCATCCACATTTTGCAAATATTTTTATAGCCTGCCAACTTATTTTCTCTAATAAACTGTTCAAATTCTTTGTACTGATCTGGATATTTCCTCTTCAGGATCATTAATTTTTTATAAGCAATTATTCGGTCCTTCTCATCAACAGGCATAAGGTTCTCCTTGTAAATTTATTTTATAATTGCAGATTTCTCGTGAGACGCTCCAATAAGATCAGTGCGTAATGGTATCATATTCAGGGTTGGTGGAAAATAGTATTAAACCAAAGTGAAGGTGGTACAAACATTGAAAGAGGGAATCTCAATAGCACTTATTCTTTTGGGGATTTTTCGGTAATCTCCTTTGTATCGTTCATACCTTCTAAGCGCAATGTATCGTCAAGCCTATCTTTAAATCGCACAACATGGTCATTGCCAACTCTGTAGGATTCAGCTGCTTTTTCTAGATTTTTGCCAATGTCCTCATGTTTTTTATAGAACTGCTCAAACGATTTTTGAATCTCTGCAAGCTTTACCTGTAGTTTTTGTGTATTTTTAATCAGCTCAATATTTCTTATCCCTTGAATTATTATTTGCAGAAAGGCATAAAAAGTATTTGGGCTTACAGGAATAACCTTGTTCTCTTGTGCAAATTCATAAATTTTGGAAGGGTCACCGAGATGGTTTTTTTCAGCAATAGTTTCATAATATACCCCCTCGGATGGTATGAACATAAGT
>DASCNB010000079.1:0-11414 GCA_036011265.1 Nitrospinota bacterium
GAATGAACCTCATAGCCAAGGAATACATTGCAACTAAAACTGATGGAAATGGAGTCCTGATCCTAAGCGAGATGACCGGAGCAGCTAAAGAGCTGGGCGAAGCCTTGATAGTTAACCCAAACAACAATGAAGAGATGGCCGATGCTATAAAGAAAGCTCTTGAATTGCCGGGACTTGAAAGAGTCGAAAAAACCAGAATTATGCAAAAGCGCATAGAGCGCTACGATGTGCTTAAATGGGCGGAAGACTTTGTCGGCAAACTAAAATCAACCAAAAAACTGCAGAAAGAAACACATACACGAATGCTTAAAACAGAAGAGACTGAGAAACTTAAAAATAACTATACTAAAAGTTCCCGTCGTCTTTTCTTTTTAGATTACGACGGAACCCTTACTCCGTTCTTCGAGAGACCGGAATATGCAGCGCCTAATGATGATGTTTTAGGTCTGCTGGAATCTTTGTGCTCTGACAAAAAAAACGAAGTTGTGCTGATAAGCGGACGAGAAAAAGAAACATTAAATAAATGGTTTGGACATCTTGACATAAATATCATATCTGAACACGGAGTCTGGATGAAGAAAAAGCAAAAACCATGGAAAATGCTGGAACCTTTAAAAAACGACTGGAAAGATGAAATAAGGGAAATTCTTGAACTTCACGTAGACCGAACTCCCGGTTCTTTTATTGAAGAAAAAGAATTTTCTCTGGTCTTTCATTATAGAAAAGTAGATCCCGAGATTGGATCAGTTAGAGTCAGTGAACTGAGAGATAACCTCCTGGGGCTAACAAGCAATAAAAATCTGCAGGTTCTTGAGGGACACAAGGTAATTGACATAAAAAATTTCGAAATAAATAAGGGACACGCGGTTATGAAATGGATATCGAAAAACGATTGGGATTTTGTTCTGTCGGTGGGAGACGATGTAACTGATGAGGATATGTTCTCTGTAATGCCGGAGAACGCGTACTCTATTAAAGTAGGGTTACAACTCACTTGTGCCAGGTATAATATTAAATCGCCCGTCGAAGTGCTTTCTCTTCTTAAAAAACTTGTGGAATGATTTAGTGATTTTTAAGCAAATAAATGTTAGCATGTTTAACTTTTTTTCAACAAAAAAGATCTGTCACCGAGGAGAAATAAAGGTATGAGAACTCTGGAAGATTATAAAGATATAGTAGACATCAAGGTTATAGGTGACATACATAGAAAAACAAGAAAACTGCTCGGGAAAAGAGTGGTACATGTCAATTCTACCAACCAGGGTGGAGGTGTCGCTGAAATATTAAACAGTCTCGTCCCTCTTATGAACGATATTGGCCTTAGCGCGGGTTGGAGAGTGCTCCACGGGAACCCTGACTTTTTTAACATTACCAAAAAATTTCACAATGGATTGCAGGGGGATCCGGTACACTTTACAAGAAATAAAGAAAGAATCTATATACAGACAAATATTGATTTTGCCGCTTTTACTCATCTGAGCCATGACTGTATTATTATTCATGATCCACAGCCGCTGCCCATGATTAAGTTCTATAAAAAGGCACAGCCTTGGATATGGAGATGTCATGTGGATTTCTCCAATCCAGATAAAACTTTGTGGGACTTCTTGTCCCCTTTTATACTCCGGTACGATCTGATGCTGCTCTCCCATGAATCGTACAAAAAAAATGACCTCCCTGTAGAACAGAGAATTATTGTTCCTGCCATAGACCCGGTAACTCCGAAAAATATGGACATTTCTAGTGATGAAGCTAACAAATATCTTAATAAGTTCGGTGTTAAGACGGATAAGCCCTTCATAGTACAAGTTTCACGATTTGACAAATGGAAAGACCCGGAAGGGGTAATAAAAGTATGGGCTCGCGTGAAAGAGAAGATAGATTGCCGGCTGGTGCTTTGCGGCAATATCGCCACAGATGACCCAGAAGGAGGCAGGCTCTTCCAGGACATCGAAAAATCTGTTAAAAAATATTCTACAAACGACGACATCATTTTAATATTGCTGGAAAACAGCTACCTTGTAAATGCCCTTCAACGAAATGCCGCAGTCGTTATCCAGAAATCTATTAAGGAAGGCTTCTGCCTGGCGGTAACCGAAGCTATGTGGAAAGGAACACCGGTAGTGGCATCGAACGTGGGAGGTATCCCCATACAAATAAAAGACGGCATAAACGGGTTCTTGTTGAAACCGGACGATGAGCAAGGTTTTGCTGATAGAATTATAAAACTTATAAAAGATAAGAAAATGGCTAAAGAGATGGGAAAACAGGGAAAAGAGATAGCAAGAAAAAACTTCCTTATCACGCGCTTGCTTTCGGATTACCTTGACCTGCTGGCGCATGTCCTGCCGTAACAAGAATCCATATTATCAATCAACGATTGACTATTTTTTTCTTTGACCGTTGTATTCCTATCCACAATCACAAATGATCAGGGATGAGTACTTAACATTTCTTTTGCATGTTCGCGAGTAAGCTGGGTGATGCTTTCTCCACCTGACATCCGGGCGATTTCATCCACTCTTTCACTATTACTTAATCTTCGAATTATTGTAACCGACCTGCCTTTTACAACTTCTTTTTCTATACGATAATGCGCTCCTTTTAAACTGGCAATTTGCGTTAGGTGAGTAATGCAAAACACCTGTTTGTTTTGAGAGATCCTTTTCAATTTAAGCCCGACGGTTTCCGCTACCTTACCGCCTATTCCACTGTCTACTTCATCAAAAATCATGATTGGAACTGTGTCTTGAGCGGCAAGTAAATTTTTAAGAGAAAGCATGATTCTGGATAATTCTCCGCCTGAAGCTATTTTCGCTAACGGGCGGGGTTCTTCTCCCTGATTGGGTGATATCAGAAATTCAAGTGTACCAATCCCGTTTTCAGAAAAAGAAACCTGCATGCCGCGATACTTTATAAAGCTGTTTTCATCTTTTTTATAAGAAAAGTTTACTTTAAAAATAACACCGTCCATGCTCAATTGCCGCAATTCATTTTCCATCATGGATTCAAACTTTTTAACAATATTTTCTCTGTTTTCCGCGAGGCTAACGGCTGCTTTCGCTAAATCCTTTTTCAGAATGGCAAATTCCTTATTCAACTTTTCTAAAGTCTCATTGCTGTACGCTATCGCATTGTATTCCTTCTCTATCTTTTTTCGATGAGCTAATATTTCTTTTAAACTATTCCCGTATTTCCTTTTTAACTCATTTATTTCAACAAGCCTGTCCTCAATCTCAGCCAATTTTTCAGGGTTAATTTCTATTTGCCGGGAGTAATCTCTTAAGGCGTTGGACGATTCTTCTAACAAAAAGAGGGACGGTTTTACCTCTTCCTGTATCTTTTTTATTGATTCATCATAACCGGCAACAGAGGACAACTCCTCCAGCACTCTGTTCAACTGTTCAATAACTGAATTATCAGAAGAATAAAGCGCCTCATACGACTGGTTCGATATTTGAAAGAGCTTTTCAGCATTTTGCAGGATTACCCTTTCTTTTTTTAAATCATCCTCTTCTGCTTCCGTCAAGCTGGCATCATCAATTTCTTTCATTTGAAATTCAAAAAGGTCTTTTTTCTGTAAATTTTCTCTTTCATTTTTATGCAAAGCGTTTAATTCTGTTTGACACTTTAGCAGCTTTACATATAACTCCTTATATTTGTCACGAATAGCAGACAGTTTATTGAATGAATCATAAACTTCAATATGGTTCTCAGGATGTAACAGCAATTGGTGTTGGTGCTGTCCATGAATATCCACCAGCCTGTTTCCGATTTCTTTTAACACCGCAAGCGTGGATAAACTTCCATTGACATAAATTTTATTTCTACCGGAACGGGAAACAACTCTTTTTAAAAGCAATTGATCTTCATTCAGTTCGATTCCAGCCTGATCCAGGAAAGAAAAAATATCTCTGTAATTTCCACAATCAAATAAACCTTCCACCGAGGCAGTCTCCTGACCGGTGCGAATAAAGTCCATATCCGCTCTCTCTCCTAAAAGGAGGCCTAACGCTCCAATAACGATTGATTTGCCTGCCCCGGTCTCCCCTGTAAGGATATTCAAACTCTCATCAAACTGGACCCGTAAATCATGAATAATAGCAAAATCTTTTATATTTAATTCCCGTAACATACATTTGCAAGTTAGAAAGTGAAATTAATTTGGACGCAGATTTTCGCAGATGATTGATTTTTCTTGTCTGTTCCCTGTCAACTGATCCCTGGCTAGCGATCCCTGCTTTTTATCTTTCTCCCCATTTTAATTTTTTTCTAAGAACTTCATAATGGTTTTTATCCGGGGCCTTGATTAACTTGATGCTGTCTTTGGAACGCTTGATTTCTATAACATCTCTATACTTCATACCCAAACCAACCTGTCCGTCTAAAGTAATATGAACATCTGCATGATCCGTAGCCAGTTGAACTTCAATAGACACATCATCAGGAATTATTATAGGTCGGTGAGTCAGGTTAAAAGGACAAATTGGCGCTAATATCAAGGCATGAAGGGTCGGGTAAACAATAGGACCTCCGGCTGCAAGAGAATAAGCAGTGGAACCGGTAGGAGTGCTGATAATCAAGCCGTCTGATCGGTAAGAGGTAACGAATTGATTATTGATTTTTACCTCAAGGTCAACAATTCTGGCTAAAACCCCTTTGTTTACCACAATATCATTTAGCACTTTATGTTCGGCAATCTTTTCGCTCTCCCGTAATACTTTAATATCAAGCAATAATCTCTCTTCTGTTTTAAAATCCCCTTCCAAAACTTTTTCCAACACAGTATAAATTTCATCGCGGGTAATCTCCGTTAAAAAACCAAGATTGCCCATATTTACTCCCATTACAGGCACTGATTTTCCTGCTACCAACCGAGCTACACTGAGTAACGTGCCATCGCCACCTAAAACAATCAAAAAATCAACAATAGGAATGATTTCAAGCCTGCTCTGCTTGGACTCCAGACCGATCGCTCCTGCAGTCTCTTTATCAAAAAAAACTTCAATCTTCTTTTCCTTAAGCCATTTGATTAAATCAACAACCACTTCTGTTGGATAGGTAAGATGTGTTTTTGCTATGATCCCTACTTTCCGCATAATTCGTACTATATTCATTTACTACAATCACGTCAATGAAAATTAAGAAGTAACCAGGTGCTTTTTTAGGCGCTGTTTGTTTCTTCCTTTTTTAGGCACTGTTTGATCCTTCCTTTTACAGTGCCTTATACAGAGTACAGCGCCTTATGCAAGGCTTAATAAAGATTGGTTGATCTTTTTTTATTGTTTTACAACCACGAAGAACACGAAAATCACGAAGAATTGTTATATATAATTTGTTACTCTTCGTGCGCTTCGTGTTCTTCGTGGTAGGTTTTATTTTTCTTGAGGCCCTGCAACGTTATGATTAATGGAGGTAATGAAAAGAAGTTTTTAGATAAACATCACAATACGTTATAATGAACTCATGCTTTTGGTTATAGACATAGGAAATACCAATACCGTTATTGGCTTATTTGATGATAATAAGCTTACAGTACACTGGCGCCTGGCCTCTCAGCGACACCGAACCGCTGACGAATACGGGATCATGATTAAAGAATTTTTCCTGCTGAATAATATTGATGCAAAAAGAGTTACTGATGTTATTATTTCATGCGTGGTTCCCCCCTTGCTGCCGGTTCTGGAAGAGATGTCTAATAGCTATTTTAAAGTGAGCCCGCTTATTGTAGGTCCTGATACTAAAACCGGTTTATCCATACTTTATGATAATCCAAAAGATGTCGGTGCGGATAGAATCGCCAATGCGGTGGCAGGATATGAGAAATTTGGCGGCCCGTTAATTATTGTGGATTTCGGAACTGCTATTACCTTTGATGTTGTTTCTAAAAAAGGTGAATACTTGGGCGGACTGATTTTTCCAGGAATCTCTATTTCAATGGAAGCGCTTTTTAACAAAGCCGCGAAATTGCCAAGGGTGGAACTGATTTCACCCACAGCACTTATAGGTAAAAGTACTGCGGAGAGCATACAGGCAGGAGCTGTTTATGGATATGCAGGACTTGTGGATAACGTTGTAAAAAAAATACAAAAAGAAACAGGAAAAGGAACGAAAGTCATTTCCACCGGAGGACAGGCAGATCTGATAGCAAATCATTCTTCCCTTATAGAGGAAAACTGCCCGCTTTTGACTCTTGATGGACTAAAAATAATCTATGATAAAAATAAAAATTAGTTAGACACTAACTCCTATAACCTGAAGACCTCCTGTAAACGCTTTTACTTGTAACACATCAGTTATTTCACTTCATTAATACCCCTTATTTATCGGATACTCCCCTACTTCGTCAATAAAAGGCTGTTTTAGAAGCCAGTGGAATTTAAGGAATTTGGGTTCCCTGAATTGATTGAGACCAATAGTCATTTTTTGATGAGTATCTTCAGGCTGTGCTATATAAGTGCCAAAAAGCCTGTCCCACCAGGGGAAATTAAATCCGAAGTTACTGTTAGTTTCGCCTGGTTTTACAGAATGATGAACCCGGTGCATATCAGGAGTAACTATGAGGAGTCGCAATGTGCGGTCTACGCTTAAATGAATATATATATTCCCATGGTTAAACATCGCTGTAGCGTTCAACAAGACTTCAAAAATAACAACTGCCATCGGAGGCGCTCCCAGGGAGGCAACAACAAACATTTTAATGATCATGGAAAGAATAATTTCAATTGGATGAAAGCGGGAACCGGTGGTAACGTCATAATCCAGATCCGCATGATGCATGCGATGGAGTCGCCATAACAGTGGGATGGCATGGACCATAACATGCTGTATATATATGGCGAAATCTAAAAATAAAACGGCAAAAAATAATTTAACGGAGCTGTTTAATTCAACATTATTTAATAAACCCCAATTCCCTTTCTCCGCCATAACAGCTACACCCACGGCCATAAGAGGAAAGAAGAGGCGTAAGAGAAATGTGTTAAAAAATACAAGTCCCAGGTTATTGAGCCACCTTAATCCTTTCGAAACGGTCAGAGCTCTTCTCGGACCCACTTGTTCCCAAAAAGCGACAGCAATGAATATCCCAAAGAAAAAACCTGCCCTTATCGCAGCTTCATTGTCTAAAAAATATTCCTTCACAAATTCATTTTAGCTGAAATCATAGGTTGATGGAAGAATAAAGCTTATTTAAAAAATTTACAGTGAAAGTGTTTAGCGAGCGCATTCCCCCTAGCTTGCTAGGGGGAGCTTCAATTTGACATTTTAAAAATCTGTACATCTTGCATTTTTATATTGCGCCAATATTGTTTTTTTTTTATAATAGTTAGGTTATCAACTTATTAACATAAGATCAAAATCGGTATCCGCACTGAAATGATTTTAAGAGAGGAGTAATAATTATGAGTACAGGAAAATGCAAGGGGTGCAATAAAGATTTCTCTACGGAGTGGCCACCTGAAACTATTGGCTCTAATGCTATAAAGCCGAAACCAGATGAAACCGAATATTGGTATATATGCCCTCATTGTAAGGGCAGGAATTTTGTTACTCGGGATGATAAAAATAACATAACCATTGATCGATTTGAAGAGGCGGCTAAAGAAGTTCCCACCAATAAAGCTGATGGCGATCCGTTCTCACCGGTAAATCCAATTGGTTAGGGTGACTGAAGATTTGGTCGTTCACAAGAGATTAAAAAACCTTTTACTGAATTGAATCGTTCTTGTTTAACGCTTCCATTCCATAATGATCAAGATAAAGGAGGAAGTGTTCCCGTGGCATCCCTCCCCAAATATTATTGCTCGAAAACAACCTGCTTATTTGCTCCACACATAAATTACTTGCCTCCTCTGCGGATTTCACGGACATACCTTTGCTGATTTCAAAGCTCAGGTGCGTGGAGATATCCATGTCAGGTGGGTCGATAAACCGGGTAATGGAAAATTTTTCCGGATGGTTATAGATTACTGAATCCTTGTTTAAAGTAAAGACACCCGGGGCTAGGGAGTGAATGTTCTCTCTATTCTCTTTTAGAAATTCAACGGTTTCCATTGCCTCTTCCCAAGTCTCTGTTGGAAACCCGAAAAAGAGAAAAAGATGGTTCCAGATTCCGGCCTCCCTGCTTATTCGCAGGACATCACGGGCAAGCTCGCCTGAGTTTCCTTTCTCCATTAGTGAAAGAATACGGTTATTGGCACTCTCCAGACCGTAGAGAAGGAAATCAAATCCAGCCTTTTTCATTTTACGAAAAAGTTCAGCATCCATTTTCTTCTCGAACCTCAGCATGACCAGCCCACTAAAATCAAGATCCCTTTTAATAATTTGATCAGAGAGGTCATTAAGCGCGTGGGGAGAAACAGCCTCATCAGAAAAAGTAAAGTATTTTGTTTTATATTTTTTGGAAAAAGACTCCAATTGATCCACCATGGGACTACTCTTATGCAGGCTGTATCGCTGCCCGTAAATATAACTATGAGTACAGAAGGTACATTTGCCCCAATAACATCCGCGGCTCTGAAGGACTGGTAAAACAGGATAGGGCGAAAGATATAAATCTACAGGCAGCCCATCAAAGGTCGGCGGTGGTATTTCATTGAACCGGATTGTTGCCTTACGCTCACTCACTTGAACCTGACCATTGATCTTATAGATAAGGTTTGGAACCTCCTCCAGGGAAGAACCGCTCTTTATTGTGGTCAAAAGTTGATCAAGCGGTTCTTCTCCCTCAAAAGTTATGATGGCGTTACAGAAAAGCTCAAAAAATTCAGGCCATTTTTTGAGCTTTTCCGCAATCACGCTGAAGATAGGTCCTCCAAGCACAATAAAAAGATGGGGATAACGCTTTTTAAGTATTCTGGCCAGTGTAAGGCCGGGAATAATCTGTGATGTACCGATAATGGAAATCCCTACAATGCCATAATCCTCCCAGCGCTCCGATCCTAACAGAAAATTTTCATATAACTCTATAAAAGGATTCGCCTCCTCGTCTGATACCACGGCTTGAGCCTTCCGGGAAGATTCCTCAGCTCCGCTTCCACTCCGGTAAGTTAGGAAGCTGAGCATGGATGGGAAATAGGCATCGGAAATTAGTTTGAGCGCCGATTGAATTATCGTATGGGCTTCCTGGTAAATATTGAATTTAAAAAATAGTTCAGGATCGCGCATCACTTTTTTAGCTTCATCAACCCGGGAAATGATAGTCCCGGAATATTGATTCCCAACAGATAGGACCTGGAGCAAGGCTTTTTCTACTTCTGTCAGGGATGATTTGTCTCGCAGGAAGTCTATCTTTCTCCTGCCCTTTGATACCACTTTCTCCAGAAATGGACGGGATAGAAAAATGTCATAGGAGAGGATATTAAAGTCTCTCTGGACAACATCCCATCCTTTTGACTGGAGGTATGATGTCAGATAGGGTGTACTCAAGTATGGCTGGGTAGGATACCACTGAAAGGGAAAAACGAGTAAGCTCTTCATGGTTTTTCGTGGTGGAAATTTATCATATGATGGAACAGGTGTCAAACTTTACTTTTTAAGAATTTGCTTAAGTCAGGTCTATTTGTCTTTTAAAGGTTCGGCTCCATTATATGCAAGAGATAATCTTTGAATCCCTGGTACAATTATCAGCAGTGAATAGCATATGAAGACTGTCAAGCCCAGAGGAGCTAACCACATCGCTCTATCAGGAGTAAAGAGTTTACCCACCTCGTAGCTACCGGCCATAGCAACATAACAGAGAATCAGGATTACTGTACTAATAATACGTAAATTTGCTTGCATTGCAACTGATCGTAAAAAAAAATAGGCGATAAAAGGTCCTATCATGCAATATGTGTTATTTTCTGTTCTTGAACTAAAAAGTAAAATAAATGATATTGCAACACTTATAATAATGATCGAACTTTCTTCTTTAGGGCTTTTTATCGAATGATATAAACTATAAAAAAAAGTTGCCAGGGCTAATATTAATGAAAAAACCATTTGAACTGAGGACTCTATGTTTACTCCAAAAATGTTGAGCATTCCAAAAAAAGATGCATAATCCTTGCGTTGACCCACTGTATAAGCAACCTCCAATGAATTTAAGAATTCCCTGTATTGATGAAACACATAGTCGGGTACTTGAAAAAAAAAAGGAAAAAGAAACAAGATGAGCATACCTGCAACTGCTGAAGGAAGACAACGCTTTGGAAAAACCCCACAAATTAGTAATAACGGTACTACCATATATGGTTTTAGCGCGAAACCAATGAGGCAAGCAATGACGCTGAGCGTATAGTTTTTATACGTTAAGGTATATGTAGTAATACATAGCAGACTTGCTATTGTCAGATTAATTTGGCCATTTCGCGCACTGTCAATTGCCAGGGGTAAAGAAAATAACGAGATAATGAGAAAGCTCTTTTTTATAGACATGGACCGGTATAATAATGCGACTATATAACATGAGAATGCATAGAGAGAAATGTTGACGATTCGCCATACAGCCTCAGCTATAGTAAATGGCATAATGGCAAAGGGTATCTGTATAATAGCTGAATGAGGAAGATACAAAAATCCTACTCCTTTACCAGTATAAAGATTTTGGCTGTTTATCCAATTTAAAGAAGCCTGCCAATACGATGGTGTCACAGTGTGATTTCCAGGGTTCATTACCGCATAAAAAACAAAATATGCTCCAAAAAGACACCATAATATTATCGTTAATTTCAAACCCTGGTTTTTTACGAACTTATTAAAAAGATCTACGAATCCTGTTTTATATTCTTGCATATGATAATCTGTGCACTTGTTAACTTATTCGATAGTTCACCAATCAACGGGGTTTTACTGAAAGCTGAAAGCTTATAGCTTTATTGTAAATCATAAATAAGTGTATCACTGTTAAATGTATACCAGGCAAACCAAAACCCCACAGTTGAATTTAAAAGTTTATTGTTTTTATTTGTAATATATGCAGTTGAAGACGCATTCTCATAATGCACCAATATGGGTTCTCCGCCAACAACATCCGCGATGGGTGTCTTTAACTTATTGAGTGTTGAATAAAAATACGCCTTTGCAACACCATTAAACCTGACGCCAATTATTCTTTCTTTTGGGTGAAAACGGGAATCCTTTTTTGATACCGGGAACATAAGTTCGTCGGATTTGTTATACACGGCATATTCATCTGCATCGTAGCTCGGCATATAGCCAAGTTCCGGCAAAGCAACAGTCGTCTCAGGGTGTAGCTTCTTCCAATAACCCCATGTGGTGTGTATGGAAGGCAATTGATTCAATTTACTTCCACTAAATTTGCCGGTTATGGCCTTCCCTTCAATTTGAGACCACAAAGAATCGCTATGGTGATCATAAAACAAAAGGTCACTGTTATAAAGCAATCCTGACACCGCAAAGGTAAGCTCCTT